>JAWLDT010000013.1:29755-45514 GCA_041686485.1 Bacteroidales bacterium
TAGTTTTTCTGACATAGAAGTTAGAAGTTAGATGATAAGTTAGAATTCACCGTTCACTGTTTACCGTTTACTGTTCACTGTTTACTGTTCACTGTTTACGAAGCTGGAAGCTACTTGCCATCTCCACGACAAATATAGAACTATTTTCCGCTGTTTACTAACCTTCCGGGCATTATCCTGATGATTTGTTATCTTTGCACAAAAATGCCGGATGGGACGTATTTTGGCTATCGATTATGGAAGGAAACGGGTAGGTATTGCCGTTACGGATGAACTGCAAATGATTGCCGGCGGATTAACCACGGTCCATTCAAAAGATGTCATTGCTTTTCTGAAAGATTACAACAGCAAGGAGCAGGTAGACTGCATGGTGGTGGGTGAACCCTTTGACATGCAAAACCGGGCGTCGGATGCTTCAAAGTATATTGATCCGTTTGTAAAGCACCTGCGTAAACAATTCCCTGATATCCCTGTTGAAAGAATAGACGAACGTTTTACCTCACAAATGGCAATGCAGACCATGATCGATGCCGGACTGAAGAAAAAAGCCCGGCAAAATAAGGCCCTGGTAGATACCATCAGTGCCACCATCATCCTGCAATATTATCTTGAACAACAATCTAACAGAAAAAACCGATGAGTATATTGCCCATACTAGCTTATGGCGACCCTGTCCTGAAGAAACGGGCGTTACCAATCAGTAAGGATCACCCTGGTCTCCAGGAGCTTATTGACAACATGTGGGAAACCATGTACAAAGCAAAAGGCGTCGGGCTGGCTGCCCCGCAGGTCGGGGAAAGCCTTCGTTTATTCATTATCGATGCAAGTCCGTATGCGGATGAAGCACCCGAACTTGAGAACTTTAAAAAGGTCTTTATCAATGCCGAAATCCTTGAAGAAACGGGTAAAGCATGGTACTTCAACGAGGGATGTTTAAGCTTTCCTGATCTCAGAGAAGATATCCAGCGGCAACCAACCATCAAAATCCGTTATCAGGATGAGGCATTCAACGACTACGAAGAGACCTATACAGGTTTGTCGGCCCGGATCATACAACATGAGTACGACCATACTAACGGCGTATTGATGGTCGACCGGATGTCGCCTCTGAAAAAGACGCTTATAAAGAAAAAACTGAGTAACATTTCAAAAGGGAATGTCGAGGTTGACTATCCGATGAAATTTCCTTCCAGAAAAAAATGATACACGAAAGACATCAACTACCCAATGGTATCAGGCTCATACACCGTAATAGTTCTTCTCCTGTGGCCCATTGCGGACTCATAATCAATACCGGTTCGCGTGATGAGGCATCTGAAGAACAAGGACTGGCACACTTCATTGAGCATGTTATATTTAAAGGAACCAGCAAGCGTAAGTCATTCCATATCATGAGCCACATGGAGAATGTCGGCGGTGAGATCAATGCCTTTACCACCAAGGAGGAGACATGCATATATGGTTCTTTTATGCATCATTATTATGAACGCTGGTTTGACATTGTCTCGGACATTGCCTTTCAGTCTGTGTTTCCCTCTAAAGAGCTGGCCAAGGAGAAAGATATTGTTATTGATGAGATCAATGCTTACAAAGACAGTCCGGCCGAGCAAATCATAGATGATTTTGATGAGGTTATTTTCGACGGACATCCGCTTGGGCGTAATATTCTCGGAGAACCGGGGCGCATAGCAAAATTTGACAGACAAGCCATACATGATTTTATTGCCAGGAATTATGCCACCACCGAGATGGTTATCTGTTCTGTAGGCAACATCAACTTCCAACGCTTTATCCGTTTAGCCGAAAAATATTTTGGCGATATCCCCCGGCGTGAACGTCAGCACAGTCGCAAACCTTTTGTTTCTTATAAGCCAAAACAACAAACCGTAAAACGCAAGAACCATCAGGCTCACTGTATGATGGGCAATGCCGCGTATGATTTTGATCATCCTTCAAAAAACACGGCCCTGTTATTAAATAATATTCTGGGCGGCCCGGGCCTTACTTCACGTTTAAACCTGGCTGTCAGGGAAAAACATGGCTTTTGCTATACCATTGACAGCATGTATCAACCTTTTTCGGATACCGGAATCTTCAGCATCTATTTCGGGACGGATCCCGGTTTTATTGATAAGACACTAAAGCTGATCGACAAGGAGCTTGCCCGCCTGCGGAATCAAAAACTGGGCTCATTACAGCTCAAACGCGCAAAGAATCAGCTGATCGGTCAGGTGGCCATTGCCTATGAATCTAATGTAAACGACATGTTGTCTATCGGCAAAAGCCTGCTGCATTCCGATAAGGTTGAAACCCTGATTGAAATCAATGAAAAAATTGAAGCCATTTCCGCCTCCGAGCTGATGGATGTAGCCAATGAACTTTTTGCACCGGATATGGTTAGCATGTTAACCTATAAACCTTCCTGAGCTGATTATGAATATTATTCCAGAAGCGTATGAAGCGTATGCCTCCCAATATAGCAGTCCCGAACCGGACATTTTGCGGGAGCTGAACAGAAATACACAGGCAAAAGTACTGAACCCAAGGATGCTATCCGGACATCTGCAGGGACGTTTCCTCTCGTTTATCAGCCGTATGCTCAGGCCGAAACTTGTTCTTGACATCGGAACCTACACCGGCTATTCGTCCATCTGCCTGGCAGAAGGGTTGGAGGCAGGTGGTATCTTACACACCATTGACCACAATCCTGAGCTGGAAGACTTTGCCCGGCATTACATGGAGAAAGCTGGTCTGGGTGACAAAATAACCCAGCATATCGGGAAAGCAATTGATATTCTGCCGCAGTTGAATGGTGTGTTTGACCTTGTTTTTATTGATGCGGATAAAGAAAACTATGTTCGCTATTTCGAAATGATCTACCCAAAACTCAGGGATGGCGGCATTATCATCGCCGATAATGTATTATGGAGTGGCAAGGTTATGTGGGCACATGATCAGCAGGATGAAGAAACACGGGGGATTGTGCGTTTCAATGAGTATGTCAGGCAACACGAAGGACTACGAAATATGCTTTTGCCTGTTCGTGACGGACTGATGCTGATCGAAAAGGTCGGTATTTCTGATAATAAGCCAGTTTGAACGGTTAAAGACAGTTTGAACTATTAAACCGACCAACATTTACCAATTCTCCTGTTATATTCTATTGCCGCTGACTATCGGGAAATTCCTGGTTATCATTGTTTTCAAACAGATCCTGAAGGCTGGTGCTAATGGAAATGTGGTTAGGCGACCCTGCCAAATGGTAGTTGGAGCGTCCATAACTCACTTGAAACCGTGATATCTGGATGCCCACGCCAAAGGAGAAGCCTACCGTTGAAAGGTAGGACTCCACTTTCATTTCCTGCCGGCGTCTGTAGTTGTAACCCATACGTAGACTAAGACTCTCAAGGGGTGTAAACTCCAAACCCAGCACAATGTGCCTCATTATTTGATCCCCGGTATTTTCCACACGTCGCTGAAGATTTTCCTGCTCTTCCTCTTCATCACCATTGAAATGGTTGGGTATCAGAATGGGTGTATCATATGTCAGGTCGTAGTTGTGCAGGTTATTGGCAATAATTGAAAACTGAAAAGGGGCGTTAGCCAGTTTTTTGGATACACCTATCACGAGGTCGAAAGGCAGGGACTCACGGTTACCATCGTGGTAATGGGTCAGTTGCCGGCCAATATTCCTTGCCAGCAGGGCAACAGCAAACTGATTATCGGGGTTTTTATAGTCGGCAGCCACATCTATCGCAAAACCGGTTGATGAATAGCTATGCAATGACGAGTGGATCACTTTCAGGTTAGCGCCCAATGAAAAGCGATCAGATAACGCCCTGCCCCAACCGATCTGCAGACTAAGATCTCCGGCATTAAAGCGTCCGGTTTGCATGCCTGTCTCATCGGCTTCTATAAAACTACCATAGTCTATATATTGCACAGACCCGCTAAACTGACCTAATTTTTCAAAGTATTGAGAAAAAGCTACTGTTCCGTAATTGATATCATCGAAATAGTCAACTACATTCAGGGACAAATGCTGGTTTATATCCCCGCTAAGCAGGGAGGGAAACATCAGGGCGTTTCCCAGGTCATTATCCATAGCCGGAAAGGCATAACCACCGAGTGCGGTTGCTCTGGCAGTTTGCGGAAGATTCAGAAACTCATACACACGGCCACTTTGCTGTTGTCCGTATCCCTTGCCAAACATAGCAACCTGCAGCAGGAAAATGAGTAATAGATGCTTTCTCAAAACACAAACACATTACAATTTGTAGATAACTGACATAAGAAACGCACAATCGGCCTGTGATATTTTATAACGGTCAGAGATCAGCGCCATGTTTACTGATTTCCTGTAGCTTTTGATGCACCTTATGTACCTGTGGTAACAACATATCATCGGCATTGTTTGCAATAACAAAATCAGCCTGTTGTATTTTTTCTTCCTCATCCATTTGGTGTTGAGCCCTTTTCAGTACCTCCTCCCGGGTAACATTATCGCGCCGGCAAACCCTGTCAATGCGCAGTTCTTCTGAAGCGCTCACCACAATGATACGATCAAAATGCCGGGCCTGTCCGGTTTCAAACAAGATCGCTGCCTCCTGGATCACATAAGGGGCGTCTTCGTGTTTCCGGATCCATTCTTTAAAATCCTGCCGAACCAACGGGTGAATAATGGCATTGAGTTTCTGCAAAGCCTCAGAGTCATTAAAAACGATGGCAGCCAGCTTCTGTCTGTCTACATTGCCTTCATGATCAAGTATATCGTCACCAAAAATATCCCGAAGTTGCTGTATGGTTTCGGGCAATGTCAAAAAATATTTTCCTTTGGCATCAGCATAATAGACCGGCACCTCCATCATTGAGAACAACCGGCTGACGGTTGATTTGCCACTTCCAATATTTCCCGTAAGCCCGACAGTAATCATTTTGTTTATCTGTTTATGTTTGTCAGAAAGGTCGAAAGGTCAAAAAAGTCTAAATATCAACATATTAAGAACTAATCCAGGATCAGATAATCCACTTTTTCGGGTCTGATATACAAAACATCCACAAAGGCGGGGTAAGCTTGCAGTTCCACTGTAAGTCGGCTTTCGCTGTCGGGGAGATCCTGCGGACAGGGAACGGTTGCCAGGAACATTTTGTCATCCACGATCTGGTAATCCCTGAGTGCAACCAGAAAGCCTACATTAACATGATTCGGGAAGAGCCGCAGATCAGCTGTTTGCTGTTGGTCGGAACATTCAACAGTTATCGGCAGTGTAATGGCCGATTCGGTATATTCTTCCACCGGTACCTTCACAGAAACTTTATGATGCTCTAATGTAAAGGAGGGGCCATCTCCGGGTGGTTTCAGCGGGAGGGTTTTGCGGGTAGTCTTGCGCAGGCTCCCTGCATCCCAAAAACGGGTTCGTATCACGGTGGTCGAATCCATCACACACTTGGGACCTGTCACCACTACGCTGTCCGGATCCAGTTCTATGGTACCATACTGATCAAACCTTTGGGCGAAGGAAATATCCGCTTCAAGTTTAACGGGTAATTTTTTGGTCAGGGCCGGCGCAGGTTCAAAAAAAACGGTATCCGGCTGAACATCGACCACATTCGCCCAATCCTCCAGTTCTTCTGTAAGCCGGTCTGTCAATTGCGATTGTGTCACATAATAGATGCGCTTTCCGTTACGCCGTATAAACGGTAAATCATCGACCGGAAAACGCAGGGTATCACGGTTGGATAAAAACCGTGCATGAAGCAGACGCGTACCAATGGTTTGCAGGGTATACTGAATGAGGCTGTCGCTTTGTGCGACCCCCACATGGTCATCGGGCACAGCCTCAAAGCTTATATGACGATGAAAATCGGCCTGATTCTCCTTGGAAAGTTTGGTAAACAACCAAAACAGCGCACTAAAGATCACGCAGATAATGAATATCATCATCCTGCGCTTGCTTGCTGCCTCTCTGGGAGTCAGTGTGTTTTTCTTACGCCATAAAAACTTCCACCAGTTCATCTATTGCTTTTCACCAAGCTGTTCTGATGCGCCTTCCATTGAGATGGCCGACTTTTCAACGCGAAACCTGGTACCATCTTCCACCTCAAGGGTGAAAGAACGTTCCTGCTCTTCTACAATCTTACCATGAATACCACCAATGGTAACAACTTTATCTCCTTTTTTCAGATTCTCCCGAAACTGTCGGAGCTTTTTTTGTTTTTTCATCTGCGGACGAATGAAAAACAGGTAAAACACCAATATAATCAGGATGAGAGGTAAAAAAGCACCCAGGCCGCCGCCACCCTCTTCATTCACCATCAGGATAACACTCAACAAGTTCATCAGCTTTACTTTTGGTTTACAATTAGTTCTTACTATTTAACAAAGGTAATAAATCATTCGGAAGCTTCACCGGAAAAACCGGAAGTATAGGGATTAATCATCTTCTTCTGCACAAATTCCTCTACCAGTTTGTCCAGCACACCATTTACAAACACCTTGCTCTTTGGGGTGCTATACATCTTTGACAGTTCTATATATTCATTCAGGCTTACTTTAACCGGTATTTCAGGGAACTTCAGGATCTCTGTCAGGGCCATTTCCATAATAATCATATCCATAAAAGCAATGCGCTCCACATCCCAGTTTTTGGTCCTGGCCGAGATAATCTCATTAAAATAATTGTGGTTGATAATGGTCTTATGATACAGCTTTTTGGCGAACTCCTCGTCGGAGGCATCTTTGAAAAGCTCCATCAGAACCAGCTCACCTCCTCTATCTACTGCCTGTTTGAGGGTTTTAAATATCATTTTATTAACAAGCTCCCAGTCATCTATCCAGTAAATGCTTTTATCTTCATAAAATGCATGTAGTTGTTCATAAGGCAGGATATCTTTTTTGAGCATTTTCAGCACAAAACGGACATCATCCGCCAGGCTGTTTTCATTAGATTTCATATATTCCTGGTAATAGGGCTGCTGCCTTATTTGGGCCATCAAACGACGTACCAGGTCCCTTTCCTGATCCCAGTGAATACTTCTGTTTTTCCCATATTTTTTAATCGATTCATGAGTGGCGATCAATGTCAGACACTGATTGTCAACAAAACGCCTGCTGGGGTTCAGGTCATCGCCACTGGGCAGGTGTTTTCGTCGTTTATCGTCGTGGCTAAGGAGCTCCTGTTCCCGCAACTCAGCCAGTAACAACAATTGATACAGGTACATGTCATATACCTTGTCTATAGACTGCATCAACTCCTTTTCACCAGCAGCAAGATCCTTGTTGTCGGACATAAAGAAGGCATAGAGGCATTGTAAAACCTTAACGCGAAGATGTCGTCTGTTCAACATAACACTATGAAAAATAAGGATATATAGGATTTTTGCGGCACTACTCCTGATTTTGGAAAAACTATGCAAAAATAAAGGAATTTTGTTAGCAGGTTGGTTTTATTTTCAAATACCGGTTTTGTGGACGCAAATCATCAAAGTCAGATAAAAAAAATAAAAAATTAGCGGCTGATTTTATATATTTGGATGCATTTACTAAATTTGTTGCTGGCCTTATCACAGGCACAGATCTATTTTGCCAAAATTAATTATTGAAAAGAAAGAAAACAGGAGTATTATCATGGAAGAATTTGGCACCAATGTTCCCAGGGACGACATTTATTCAAAAGCTGTAAGGGCAGGGAAAAGAACCTACTTTTTTGATGTAAAATCGACACGTTCCAACGAATTGTATCTTACCATAACAGAGAGTAAGCGTCGTTTTAACCAGCAGACCGGAAAGTTTTATTACGAGAAACACAAGTTGTTTCTTTACCGGGAAGATTTTGAGAAATTCAAAGATGCCCTCGATGAATCTTTTAAGGCCATTGATGAATTGCAAGGTGAAATCATCAAGCCGGAAGATTCAGACAAGAAACAGGATTCCGATCAAAAGGCTGATGATATCTCTTTTGAAGACCTGGATAACAAAGAAGACGAAGAAAAGCAAGACGACGACAGCGAAGACACCAAAGATAGTTAGCGTCGATCTTTCCTTTTTTTCCGATACTTGCCGGGATATCTTCCGGGGTTATTGTGTTGTTGCCGTACCTTGGGTTGGTACTCTGGCGTTTTGCCAACATTTTTCGGGACGGATGACTTCTCAACGGTTTTGTTGAGAAGTTTTTCGATAGAGGCAAATTTATGCTGTTCCTCCGGTCCGATCAGGGTAACGGCTTTACCATGAGCGCCTGCCCGGGCGGTACGGCCGATACGATGCACGTAGTCCTCAGCATCGCCGGGCACATCGTAGTTGATAACCATATCAATATCTTCTACATCAATACCGCGCGAGACGATGTCGGTAGCCACCAGGATACGTATTTGCTTATTTTTAAACCCATTCATCACCTTTTCCCTTTCTGCCTGCTCCAGGTCAGAATGAATCTCTTCAACAGTACTGTTACTACTTTTGAGCCTTTTGGCCAATTGTTTGACGGCTATTTTGGTGCCGCAAAAAATCAGGATGCGCTTCATTCGGTCATCCTGAATGAGTTTATCCACGACCATGGGTTTTTGCTCCTCATAAATGACAAAGGCCTCCTGGCTGATGATTTCCGGTGGCGTTGAGAGCCCTATATTGATCTCGCGGGGTTTATGCATGATCTTACGGCTCAATTCTTTAATTTTTGGTGGCATGGTTGCAGAAAAGAGCAGTGTCTGCCGTTCTTTAGGCAGAAAAGAGATGATCTTCATGATATCGTCAAAAAATCCCATGTCCAGCATTCTGTCAGCCTCATCGAGCACCAGGTAATCCAGGGCACTGAAATCCACATAGCCCATATTCAGGTGACTGATCAGGCGGCCTGGCGTACATACCACCATATCCGCACCGCTGGTCAGTGCCTTTTTTTCGTTGGCATATGTAAAACCATCGCCGCCACCATATATGGCAAGCGAGCTGACCGGGGCGAAATAGCCGAACCCTTCCATATGTTGCGAAATCTGTACGGCCAGTTCCCGGGTGGGAACAATTACAAGCGCTTTTACCTTTTCTTTGCGCGGGTCGGATATGATGCGATGAATGACCGGCAACAGAAAGGCAGCCGTTTTTCCTGTACCGGTCTGCGCAAAGGCAATTACATCACGTTGGTTAAGTATTTCGGGTATGACCTGCTGCTGAACCGGCGTAGGTTCATTAAACTGCATGGCCTCGATCCCTTCCATGACCCTTTTATCTAATCCAAAATCTTTAAAATTCAATGTCTAACTGTTTATGTACTGGTTTGTTTTTCGTTGTATTTGTTTTTATGACTTTGATCTGTAATCGGATTCAGGTAAATCAGGTAATATAAACCCGACTATTTATGCAAAACCCGTGTTCAGGTATTTGTTATATACGCGTATGACAAAGGGAGCAAACCGGCAGATTTTTTTTTACAGGAAGCCTTCCATTTGCTTCTGCAAGGCAAGGGCTGCCTCCCGCGCCTTATCAGCAAAATCCGCTTCAGAAGAGGCAAATATAATGCTTCGGGAGCTGTTTACCAGGATTCCCACGTCCTTGTTCATCGCAATATCAGCCAGTGTTTGCAGATCTCCGCCCTGACTACCCACACCAGGTATGAGCAGGAAATGGCCGGGCGCTTTATCGCGGATGGCAGTAATATGCTCGGGTTGCGTAGCCCCTGCCACAAACATGGTGTTATCAGCCGTACCCAGGTTCATACATTTTTCCATTACCACTTCATATAATTTGTTCCAATAACAGGACTTTATCCCAAGCTTATCAAGCAGCATGGGCAGTTGAGGCTGCAGCATCTGGAAATCGGCGGCACCGGGATTGGAAGTCAGGGCCAGGACTATGGTCCATTTTCCTTCATACGCAAAAAAAGGCTGCAAAGAGTCATTTCCCATGTATGGGTTTACCGTCACAGCATCAAAAGGCATGGTCTCAAAAAAGGCTTTTGCATAATGCCTGGAAGAGTTCCCGATGTCAGCACGCTTGGCATCGGCAATGGTAAAAACCGGCCCCTGTGGGTGTTCGGCAATATAGTGAATTGTTTTTTCCAGGCTTTGCCAGCCTTTGCTTCCAAGAGATTCGTAAAAAGCCACATTGGGTTTATAGGCTACTGCCAGGTCAATGGTGGCGTCAATAATCTTCCGGTTGAAAGCAAACACGGGATCGTCAGACTCTTTTTTGACTGCCTCCGGGATTCTATCAATATCACTATCCAATCCGACACACAGGAAGGACTTTTTTTGTTTGATTTGCTGAATAAGTTCCTGGCGATCCATGTTATCGTTGTATTAAGACACCCCCTCTTTCAGCTTCTCTGCATTTTCAGCTACCTGTAATGCTTCAATGATCTCATGCAGGTCGCCGTCCATCACGGCAGAAAGGTTATAGAGGGTCAGGCCGATTCGGTGGTCTGTAACCCGGCTTTGCGGGAAGTTGTAGGTGCGAATTTTTGCCGAACGGTCGCCGGTAGAAACCATGGTTTTCCGTTTGGAGGCAATTTCATCCAGGTATTTTTTGTACTCCCTGTCAAAGATCCTTGCACGTAGTACTTTCATGGCTTTATCAAGGTTCTTGATCTGGGATTTCTGATCCTGGCATGAAACAACGATACCTGTGGGAACATGGGTAAGGCGAACCGCGGAGTAAGTTGTATTCACCGATTGTCCGCCCGGGCCTGAGGAACAGAATGTTTCTTTCTTTATATCACTGGTTTTTAGTTCAATATCAAATTCACCGGCCTCCGGCAATACGGCCACGGTGGCTGCGGAAGTGTGGACCCGACCCTGGGTCTCTGTCTGTGGAACCCGCTGCACCCTGTGTACCCCCGACTCATATTTCATCACCCCGTAAACACCATCACCTGTTACGTTAAAAATAACCTCTTTGAATCCACCAGACGTACCTTCATTCACTTCCACGACCTCCGTTTTCCAGCCTTTGCTTTCGCAAAACTTAATATACATACGATACAGGTCACCGGCAAAAATGGCTGCTTCATCCCCACCGGTTCCGGCACGGATCTCTACGATGGCGTTTTTCTTGTCCTGCGGGTCAGAGGGTACCAGAAGCAGGCGAATCTTCTCCTCTATTTCTTCTTTTTGCTGTATCAGTGAGTCGAGTTCTTCGCGGGCGAGCTCTTTAAATTCATTATCCTTTTCCTTATTGAACATCTCCCGGGTCGACTCCATGTTATCAAGAATCTCTTTATACTGCTGCCGGGCTTCAATAATGGGCTCCAGATCTTTGTATTCCTTGGTCAGCTGAACGTATCTCTTCATATCCGACATAATCTCCGGATCGGTGATCAGCCGGCCAACTTCTTCATACCGTTCTTTAATGTCCTCTAACTTATCTAACAACATGGTGAATCCTGTTTTGAGTAAGCAAAGGTACGAAAAAACAACGCCAAATAAAATCAGGGATAAACAAAAGTCCCTTCCGGGGAGGCTATGGTAAGCTGTTTTTCTTTCGCCGGGGCAACCTCACCGATGATCTGTGCTTCCAGGTTAAACGCATTGGAGATATCGATGATCTCATTGGCGGTCTCTTGGTTGGTATATATTTCCATGCGATGACCCATGTTAAAGACCCGATACATTTCCTGCCAGGGGGTCCCGGATTGCTTTTGGATTTCGCGGAAAAGCGGTGGAATATCAAAGAGGTTGTTTTTGACAATGTGAATGTTTTCCATAAAATGCAGCACTTTGGTCTGACCGCCGCCACTGCAATGGATCATGCCATTGATCTTGTTTTTAAGCGTTGCCAATATGGTTTTGATCACAGGGGCGTAAGTACGGGTCGGGCTTAATACGGCCTGTCCGACTGTTAAAGATGTTCCTTCCAGTGGATCCGAAATCCGGTGTTGTCCGGTATATACCACATTGTTGTCCAGACTATTATCAAAACTTTCCGGATACTTTTCGGCATAAGATTTATGGAACAGGTCATGTCTGGCGGATGTCAGTCCGTTGCTACCCATGCCGCTATTGTAGGTATTTTCGTAGGAGGTTTGACCAAATGAGGCCAGGCCGACAATGACATCGCCCGGGCGGATGTGATGGTTTGAGATAATTTGTTCGCGCGGGACACGGGCGGTAACGGTAGAATCTACAATGACAGTCTGCACCAGGTCACCTACATCCGCTGTTTCGCCTCCTGTCAGCGTCATTCCAATACCCGCTTCATTCATCTTATCAATAAAAGAGGCCGTACCACGAATAATGGCAGTGACCACTTCACCGGGGACACGCTTTTTGTTGCGACCGATGGTGGAAGAAACCAGGATATTGTCGACGATACCGGCGCACAGCATGTCATCGAGGTTCATCACCAGGGCATCCTGTGCAATACCTTCCCAAACGGTATGGTCGCCGGTCTCTTTCCAGTAGATATAGGCGAGTGAAGACTTGGTGCCGGCACCATCGGCATGCATGACGTTACAGAAACGCGAATCACCGCCCAGCAGATCGGGTATCACCTTACAGAAAGCCTTCGGGAAAAGACCTTTGTCAAGGCTTTTGATGGCCGCGTGAACATCTTCTTTATCGGAGGAAACACCTCGTTTGTTGTACCTTGTTGACATGATGGAACTGTATTATCTTAACTTCTGAGCCCATCAGGTGTTATGGGTCGCTGTCCGGATCAGGCCGGATATCTTCTTCATCAGGTTCAGCAGTATCCGGGACCTCCGCTTCTTCCTCCTCAGGGGGCTCATAATCTTCGCGCAGCACCCTGAACTCTGTGCGACGGTTAAGCTGGTAAGCTACCTCCCTATGCTCTTCTGAAGGCAAGTCGTCGATGTACGCTTCGGTTAATTCGGTATCGGCTTCAAAGACAAAACCATTGCGTTCGATGGTTTCGTCCATCACCCTTGGTTGTCTCTTACCATATCCTTTGGCTTCGAGTCGTTCTTCGGCAATGCCTTGCTCTACCAGGAAGTCTACAACCGCCTCAGCACGCTTTTGCGACAAGGTATCATTATATTCATGCGTACCCCGACTATCGGTATGGGAAGCAAGTTCAATAACCAGGTTAGGATTTTCTTCCATGGTCTGTACCAGCCCCTGAAGAGAATCCCTGAACTGGGGCTGCAGCTCCCAACTATCGAATTCGTAAAGTATTTCAGGCAGCTCAATCGCGGTTTCAGGAATAGGCGCAATGGCAATGTCCACCTCAAACTCGCGGCTCCTTTCAAGGCCTTTGGTTGATTCCTGCGCACTACCGGAGAAATAGCCGGATTTATTGACAATTATTTCATAGCTGGTATTCTCACGAACCATCGACGCATCAAAATGGTACATTCCGTCCTGGTCACTTTCTGCCTGGTTAAGTGAACCGTCATCACCCACCAGTTGAACGGAAGCACCAGGCACCTCCTGTTGGGTACTATCATTGCGTATTACGCCGGAAATCAGGAATTCCACGGGTGGCAGATAGAAAGAGTAGATATCATATGTTCCTCTGCGTCCCCTGTTGGAAGACAGGAAGCCGCTTTCTTCGTCGCCCTGTTTGAAAACGATCCCAAAATCGTCTGCAGGGCTGTTTAGCGGATAACCGATATTCTCGGGTTTACGCCATCCATCAGGCCCCTGGGTCGTCTTAAAAATATCGAGGCCACCCATACCCGGGTGTCCGTTGGAGGCAAAATAGAGTGTCCCGTCTTCGCGTACGTATGGAAACATCTCCTTCCCTTCTGTATTAATGACCTCGCCAAGGTTTTCGGGCCGACCGAACTGATCGCCGGTACTGTTTCGCTTTACCACCCAGATATCTCTTTCACCGATGCTGCCCTCCATATCAGATACAAAATAGAGTTCCAGGCCGTCGGGACTGATGGCCGGATGGCCGACCGTTACCAGGCTGTCGTCGGTGAGGGTTACCTCAGAAGGGTTGACCCAGTTGGCTCCCTCCCGGCTTGCTTTGAATATCCGGCAACCCATATCCACGCCGTCGGCACGTACACACCTTGTAAAGTACATTTCCGTGGCAGATGCATTCACAGAGGGAGCACCTTCGTTATATTCGGTATTAATGGGACCATTGTCGAGCAGTTCAGGTCTGTCCCAATCACCGGCCCTGTCCTGGAAACTGACAAAAAAGGAAGTATGCTGATTCCCTGTCCAGGGGTCTTCATCGTCTCCCACGGCATCCTCCCGGGAAGAGGCAAAAATGAGTATTTGTCCGCGGTGGTCACCGAAGGCCGGCGTATAATCATCGTACCGGGAATTAAAGCGCCGCACATCCTCTACATCGTGTGGTTCGGGATCTTCCACCATCTCCATGGCCAGCCGGGCCGAGGCTATCCCGCGCGAAGCACGCCAACTGTCAGGGTCTTCGTCGGCATAAGCCTGATAATGTTCGAGGGCCTCCTCAAATTTCTCATTCTTCATCATGGCTTCTGCCAGATGAAGACGCACTACCGGATCCGGGTAATTGGCCCGATATGCCCTGTTAAACCAGGCCTCGGCCATCCGGTGGTTGTTGGTGTACTCATAACACAGGGCAATCTTAAACAGCAATTCTGTCCTTTTCTCCCTGTCATCGATACGGTCATATGCCCGTCGATAAAGATCTATGGCCTCGTGATACTGGTGCAGCTCAAAAGCCTGTTCGGCACTTTCCAGGCGACGGTTCTGGCCTGAGGTCTCCCCGGGCCACATAACAAAGCAGGAAATAACAACCAATAAAAACAACCTGCTGATCAAACGCATCATATTACAATCTTTATAAACATGTATTCTTACCCTGCCGGGTCAACAATGTAACGACAGAGAACAAAATTAATTGCAGAAACACAAAGACATCATTCATTACTGCTATTGTTGATCTGTATGACTATTATCCTGATTGTTCCGACGGTCTTTTCGTTCAGTATCGTCATCTGCCTGCTCGTTATCCACATGCCCTGATTCGTTGGCTTCGTGTCCTTTTGCCGGCTCATCATAAGGTTTATCAGAGGTATCTGCAGGTTCTTCCTCCGCAATCGTTTCACGGTCATCCTTTTTGGGTCCGTAAGGATAAGGCAGGTCATCATCCGAACGCCGGGAAACATTCTCCTGATCTTCTGAAAGCTTTTGAATTTCAGAACTAACTTCGCGGGCTTCATTTTCTACTTCTGATGAGTACCGGTTTATCTCGGTATTGATCTCCCGCTGCACCTTCCTCACTTCACGCATACCCCGACCAACCATCCGGGCTATTTCCGGTATTTTACGAGGGCCGAAGAGCAGAAGTACCAGCAACAGGAGGATCAATATCTCTCCCCCACTGATGCCGAACAAGAAAACAACAGGACAAATCATTTGTACGGGATTACTCCTGCAAAAATAATGTTTTCTGAATGAATAACACAGATGTAACTGTCAACATGAGAAAGAAACCCTTTTTATCCTGGCATCTGTTGTTGCAAAAAACCGGGAATGATATCCATCAATTTCGGTACAAAAATTTACCTGTAACTGTTTAGTATTTATTACTTTTATGGTCGGAAAACGGTGAAAAGCTGGAAGCTGGAAGCTCGAAGCTGGAAGCTGGAAGCAGAGAAGAAGTTAGAAGTTGGAAGGTAGAGGTTAGAAAAGCTGGAAGCTGGAAGCTGGAAGCAGAGAAGAAGTTAGAAGTTGGAAGGTAGAGGTTAGAAAAGCTGGAAGCTGGAAGCTGGAAGCTGGAAGGAAGAAGAAAAAAGTGAAAAGTGAAGAGAGCTGTGACTCGTACAACGCGAGGACGCGAGGATGCGAAGCCAAAGGTTAAATAGCAAA
>JAWLDT010000013.1:45614-49844 GCA_041686485.1 Bacteroidales bacterium
GAAGCTGGAAGCTGGAAGGAAGAAGTGAACGGTGAACGGTGAAAAGTGAAAAGTGAAAAGTGAAAAGTGAATGTCTCGGTTGATTAAACTAATTTAAAAACAAACTTATCGGATGTTACCATTTCAAAAGAAGCTTACCAACTCCTTTTATGCCATGCTCAGCCTGCCGGCCACGGCCATGGGATTTGGTCTGGCGGTGCAGATTGCCGCTTTGAGCTGGCTGTTAAGCACCAAATATGGGCTTGAGATACGGGATATCGGCCTGGTTTGGGCTACAGGGCCACTGGCCGGTATTATCGGTCAGGTTATCGTAGGTATAATCAGTGACAATATATGGATATTGAATGGCCGGCGACGGTTATTTATATGGGTTGGTGGTACCCTGGCGGCACTGGGTTTGCTCGCCCTGCCAAATATCGGGGTTATACAGGCTTCCATGGGGCTCGAAGGGGTGCTGGGGGTGGCCATTGTGGTTTCCCTGACCATCGACCTGGCCATTAATGTCAGTTTTAACCCGACCCGGGCCATCATTGCGGATGTGACCCCTGAAGGACGGCCGCGAACGAAGGGCTACACCTGGATGCAAACGGTTTCAGGCTCATTCGGTGTGTTGGCATATCTGATCGGTGCCGTATGGGACAATTACATACTGATCTATTTTGGCGTTATCCTGGTGTTTCTCTTTTCGGTACTCCCCCCATTCTTTATCAAGGAGCCAAGAAGGCTCGGCCGCTACGGCCAGGACGATATCGATGAAGAACCGGAAAAAAAGGGACCTCAGGAAGGTCCCAATGAGGCTTCTTTTGTGGAGATCATGAAAACCATCCTGCCATTATGGGGTTTCCTGCTATATGCCATATATGGTTTTCTGATACGACTGGCAGGCATCCCACGGATACCGCATTACGGTTTCGAGTTTTTCTGCCTCCTTGTTACCATCGTCGTAATTGCCTATACGCTGACACGCAAAGAAGATGGCAGCGACAAAGAGAAAGACGGCCTGACCGGCTTTCGTAAAGTATTGGCTGCTCACTCTTTTACCTGGATAGGCGTCCAGACCATGTTCATCTACCTGTTTGCCTTTGTGAGATTCAGGGTGCCCGAGCTGATGGAAATTGAAGTAGACCCGGCCATTCTCGACAATGCAGTTAATGGAGATGTTGATGCGGCGAAAGAAACATTGGTGGATGATACCATCGGTCGGATCGTCAACTGGAGCTTTTTCTCCCTGAACCTGGTGGCCGCCATCATCCCGGTGCTGATCCTTGAGCCACTGGCCGCCCGATTTGGCCGTGTAAGAACACATACCGGCAGTATTGCCATCATGACCATCGGATATGTCAGTGTGCTGCTGTTTGGCTATGCCCCCATTGCCATCTACCTGTTAATGGCTATTGTAGGTGTGGGCTGGGCAGCCACCATCAGTCTGCCGTTCGCCATCATGTCACAAAAAATTTCACAATCACGGATGGGGCTTTACATGGGACTGTTTAACCTGTCGGTGGTCCTGCCCCAGTTTGTTTCCAGCTTTGGCGTTGGTGAGCTTGTGGACGACCTGGATAACAAAGGAATCGTATTCATTGTTTGTGCCATTACCGTCGGTATATCCGCCATACTCTGGAGTACGGTGAAGGAGCCAAAAGACATACACACTGTAAACCCTGTACTTGCTGATGAAGAAGAATAGGTGAAGTCAAACCTTCTAATTACCAGGATTATTTCTAAAAAGAAAATCAAACATAAACCGCTACAAAAAAAGAAACATGATGGACACATTAAAAAACACAACAAAAGACATTGAACAACTTCTTGGTAGTGAATCAGAATCATTGTTGACACATCAGTCCAAAACCATTCCCAACAGCGAGCTTTACCTTCCTGGTCCGGATACTGTAGATGCTGTGTTTGGGAAAAGCGACCGGAATGCACAATCATTGATCAGCCTGTCGAGGCTATACAATCACGGTCGGCTTGCCGGCACGGGATACCTGTCTGTACTTCCCGTTGACCAGGGTATTGAGCACACAGGCGGAAGCTCTTTTGCACCCAACCCGGCGTATTTCGATCCGGAGAACATCATCAAGCTTGCTATTGAGGGAGGATGCAATGCCGTTGCAACCACCTTTGGCGGTATGGCCCTGAATGCCCGAAAATATGCCCACAAGATTCCGTTCATCGTGAAAATCAATCACAATGAGCTGATGACCTATCCCAACAAGTATGACCAGATCATGTTTGGCAGTGTAGATGAGGCCTGGAATCTGGGTGCCGCCGCTGTGGGAGCTACCATTTATTTTGGATCGGAAGAATCCAACAGGCAGATCATCGAGGTTGCCGAAGCCTTTGAAAGGGCCCATGAACTTGGAATGGCAACCATCCTGTGGTGCTATACACGCAACAACGCCTTCAAAACCGACAAAAAAGACTTTCATACGGCTGCCGACCTCACAGGTCAGGCGAACCACCTGGGTGTAACCATCAAAGCTGATATCATCAAACAGAAACTACCCGACTGCAATGGTGGTTTTAAGACGATAAAATTCGGAAAAACCCATCCCGACATGTATGAAAAGCTCACCACAGACCATCCGATTGACTTGTGCCGCTACCAGGTTATCAATTGTTATATGGGTAAGATCAGCCTGATTAACTCCGGTGGCGCCTCCTCGGGAGAAGGCGATTTTGCAGATGCAGCAAAAACAGCCGTTATAAACAAAAGGGCCGGTGGTGCCGGGCTTATCTCCGGAAGGAAAGCCTTCCAACGCCCAATGAAGGATGGCGTCAAACTACTGAACCTGATTCAGGATGTGTACCTGAACAATGACATAACCATCGCCTGATAAAGGGGTACTGCTTAGAAGCAACAAGGGTGATCGGTACTGTGCACTACACAGCTGATCGCCCCTGTTTATTTTATAGGATAGTTACCATTTAGTGTTCACCGTTCACTTCTTCCTTCCAGCTTCCAGCTTCGAGCTTCCAGCTTTTTTCACCGTTTACCGTTTACCGAACTAACAACAGCGTTTTAAAAATCAGGTATATGTATGTTTGGCTTAGAAAGTGATCAGATGAACATCGGATTTGATGTAATCGGTCAGGTGCCTGCCCATCGGTTTTAGTTCAATAAACCCAAGTTCATCCAGGTCCTCATTTACACCATATTCATTGGCACATACCACACAGGCTTCGATCTGGACACCATCTCTGTGCATGTCTTCAAGCAGCTCCTGTATGACCACATTTTCAGCCGTGAGTTTGGCAGAAGGCCCCCAAATGATCAGGGTTACCTCATCAAACCATTCAGAAGCCTTTGCCTCATGGGTGTACATAAATACAACGGTCTCGGCGAGATACGTGTCATCGCTGGTCCACAAAACCACGAGCTCATCCTTTTCTGAAAGTTCTGACTGTGCAAAAGCCGTGGTCAGATTTAAAGAAAAAAAAGCGAAAAAAACCAACAGCAATAATTTCATGACAACATTATTCATAACAAAATTTTTTTATAATGTATTGATTAATAAAATTTTAGAAATACAAAACCACGCCACGACCATTTACACGGGATATACCAACTTAGATGATTAACGACAAACTACGTGAATTTCGCAATATATAAACAAAAAACAAATAAGAATGTTCAGCATTCACTTCTTCCTTCCAGCTTCGAGCTTTTTGTTCACCACCATAATTAGTTATCATCCTATATATAGTTTGGACTACAGCCCATATGGTAACTAAGCTATACAAGTATATTTCAAAAATAGCAAAAAATATGGTGGCAAGTTGTATTTGACATACCGAATTTTGGGGAATGATGTGGTTAAACATACCTTTGTAAGCAGACAGGTTGCCCGACCGTATTCGTGACATCCCGGGTAATCATAAGCTGATGCTGGTTTGCGAAAACGGGAACAAAAACGTCGAGGGTCTCAACTATTTGCTGATGCGGGAAAACTTTACCCAGTTGTATGCCCTGAGGTATGGGTTGTCTGCCCTGCGTTTCCTGAATCTTTAAGAAAACTGCAAACTTCCGGAATGCCTTCAATGGCCGGCACACACGACCGTTTCTTCTACCTCACGGATTGCAGCATCCATGTGGGTTTGATGCCCACAATGTTAAACATGCGTTCCCATCAAAAAAAAAATTGATTTCTAATGGCATATTTCTTACTTTTATAACAAAAGAGCGTTATTGGGTTGAAAAAGCGGTCTATTCATTTGTTTGATAAG
>JAWLDT010000014.1:0-47004 GCA_041686485.1 Bacteroidales bacterium
GAGCTGAGCAAATTCCTGACCTTCAAATTGCTGATCTTTCTCCGCTCAGCTCCCAGATCTCAGCTCCCAATTTTATATCGCGGTACGCAGCCCAAGTGCTGCGACTACCACTGATCTTTTTTAATAAATGGCAGGCCGGCCAAGTCCGACCTGCAACTGCATTGAACCCTTTCAGGGTTCTCGTTTTCCGGGCGTTCCTCATACCCGAATTGCATTCGGGGCTATTCATATTTAATCCCTCCGGGATTAGAGCTGAGCAAATTCCTGACCTTCAAATTGCTGATCTTTCTCCGCTCAGCTCCCAGATCTCAGCTCCCTTCACTGTTCACTGTTCACCGTTCACTGTTCACTGTTATTTAACTTCCAACTTCTAACTTCTTCTCTGCTTCCAGCTTCCAGCTTCCAGCTTCCAGCTTCGAGCTTCCAGCTTTTTCTTATATTTGTAGATGGTACACGATGAAAAGCAGCAACACTGGCAATGGCGTTATGATATGGCTCAACGCATGGCTGAAGCTTTGCCAATGCCGGATTACGGGGTGAAAGCCCTGTACCTTATCGGAAGCGTCAAAACCGGTCATGTCGGGCCTTGTTCGGACATTGACCTTTTGGCTTATTGTTCTGGTGATGCCATAAAGCATAAACTCTTATCAGCCTGGTGTGAAGGATGGGGGTTATGCCTTGCTGCCATCCATTATCAAAAGACCGGGTACAAGATTCGTGGAAGCCTCGTTGACCTGCATATTATCACCGATGAAGATATCAAACAAAAGTCCAGTTTTGCGGCCATGCTGGATTCATTAGATAACCGGCCAAAACTACTTCGTAAAGATTGATATCATGAATGACCTTTACTTTTTTGTTTCGGATTTACATGGCAGTATAAGGCGTTATGAAAAACTGTTTTTACAGATTGAAAAAATGCGTCCCAGGGCTGTTTTTTTTGGTGGTGATCTGCTGCCTGCCGGACTCCAATACCTGAAACACAGGCATGCAACCCCCATCAATTTTGTATCAGGATTCCTGGCAGCCGGTTTCAGGCGACTCAAAGATCAGTTGGGCGGGGATTATCCCGACATATTTATAATTCCGGGCAATGATGACCCTAAGAGTGAGGAAGCAGCCATTCAATGGTATGAGCAGGAGGGTTTGTGGCATTATATGCACATGAAGCAAAAGGCCCTTGGCGATTTTACCGTTTACGGATATGCTATGGTTCCGCCTACACCTTTCATGCTGAAAGACTGGGAGCGCTATGATGTTTCACGTTACGTCGATCCGGGTTGTGTGCACCCGCATGAAGGCTATCGTACGGCAGAACCGGACCAGGATGTGGGTTTTGCCACGATAAAACAGGATCTTGAACGTTTAACCGGGCAGAACGACCTCTCTAAAGCTATTTTCCTCTTTCATACACCGCCCTATAAAACCAGTCTGGATCGCGCCGGATTGGATGGCGTAATGGTTGATCATGTGCCGGTTGATGTGCACGTTGGTAGTATTGCCGTGAAGGAGTTTATTGAGAAGCGGCAGCCAATGCTTACCCTGCATGGTCATATCCATGAGTCGTCCAAAATCACAGGTTCATGGAAACAAAAGATCAATAATACCATGTCGTACTCTGCTGCCAACGATAGTTCTGCACTGACCCTGGTGCAGTTTACCGGGAAATGCCTTATGAGCGCTGAACGTCTTTTACTGTAGGCGTCCCGGCGTGAGTTATACCGAACTAACTGGTAAAATGATGGTCTTACCTTTATTTTCCCTTCCATTGCTTTATCTTTGCAAGAGAACAAGAGAAATCATATGCTATGCGAAACCAGGAAGTCCTTAAAAAATATGATAATGCCTGCAAACTGATCCACAAACGGCGGGTTGCCGATGCCATTGAGGTATTACGCCAGTTGATCAAAGTGTCAGGGAAAGAATTTCTTCATGAAGAGTTAAATGAATTGCAGGATACCTATTCTCACCTTCTGCAACATTCTTTTGCCAAAGTGCAGGATCCGGAAAGGGAGAAGATATATACCTACCTTCTGCGTACCTTGTTAGAGATGTCTGATAAACTACGTGAGATGTTGCTGACGGAAAATGGTGAAGGACACATTGTGCAATTGAAAAAGGCGCAGCGCGGACAAAATGCCGCAGAACGCATGGAAGCCCTGGAAACTTTGGAAAGCCTTGCTTTTGATGATGAGCTGTCTGGTCTGCTGAAGGATGCCAAAGTAAGTGACAGCGGGATCTCTTCGGAGCGGGAGAAAACACTCGGGAAACTATTTGCCAGCATATGGCTTACTGATAAATTTGCCGAAGACGAAAATAACCTGCTGGGGGCCGTTTGCGACTCAGAGAAATTGTTGTGGCACGATAAAGCATTAATAGTTAGTGCTTTAACGCTTAGCCTGTTGCGGTATTTCGATGTTCATAAATTCGAACTGCTTTTCCGGTTTGTTGAAAAGCAGGAAGACCTGGTCTGGGAACGAGCTATGATCGGCCTGTTTATCGGTTTTCTGAAATACAATGATCGCTATCATTTATACACTGTTTTGGAAGAAAAAACCCTGGCTCTGCAATTTTTACCGAATATTGAACAACATATCGAAGCTATACTGATACAGTTTATCAAATCGCGTGAAACTGAGCGGGTAAAAAAGAAGTGGGAGGAAGAGATCCTTCCCGAGATGATGAAGATGCGGCCACGCATTGAAGAAAAGCTTGATCTGAACAATATTTTTTCGGACACCTGGGAAGAGGATGAGAAAAACCCTGACTGGGAAACCGTTTTTGAAGATGCACCTGACCTCTTGAATAAACTTCAGGAACTTACCGAGATGCAAATGGACGGAATGGATGTGTTTATCAGTGCTTTTGCGCAGCTAAAGCATTTTCCGTTCTTCCGGGAGACCAGCAATTGGTTTCTTCCTTTTTACGCACAAAACCCGGCAGTACAATCCGCCGTTCATGATCCTGATAAAGGTATTGACCTTACCCCAATCCTGGAAAAGCTCGAAAACACGTATTTTATGTGTAATTCCGATAAGTATTCCTTTTCTTTTAATCTTGAGATGGTTCCGGATCAGCAAAAGTCGATGATGATGAATATGCTGAACGCGGAAATGGAAAACATATCGGAACTGGAAAAAGACCAGGAGCTCCAGGGCGGCCTTGCGCGGTCAAAAAGTATTTATACACAGTATTTCCAGGATTTGTATCGTTTTTATAAACTGCATCCCTGGCGCAATGAGTTTGATGACATCTTTTCCCTGGATCTCGACCTGCATGAAACGTGGTTTGTACAGAAGCTGGTCTCGGACAATAAAACCATACGCAACATAGCTGAGTTTCTGTTTGACAAACAGTTTTATGAGGATGCCTTAAAGGTGTTTTTGTCTATTCTCGATAAAGATAAGAGCAGTATTGAACTTTTTGAGAAAATTGCTTTTTGTTATGAAAAGCAGGCTGATTTTTCCCAGGCATTTCGCTTTTATCAGAAAGCCGACCTGATTGAAGGAGGAAGATTGTGGATCATTAAAAAGCTGGCTTATTGTTGTAAATATTTGAACAGATGGGAGGAGGCGCTTTCGTATTATCAACAGGCAGAAATAATTGATCCGGAAGATTTGCGTGTGCAGGCAAATATTGGTCAATGTTTGATTCATCTCGAGCGCTACCAGGAAGCCCTCGAATATTATTTCAAGGTTGAAGTGCTTGCCCCTGAAAATCATAAAATACGCAGACCACTGGCATGGTGTTCATTCCTGCTGGGAAAGTTTGACACGGCAAAAGATTATCTCGAACGGTTGCTTGCGAATGAACCTGATAATCCCTATGACCTGATGAACCTGGGACATGTAAATTGGTGCCGCCGTGAGCCGGTGGAAGCTTTCCAAATGTACCTGAAGAGCATCAGAACCTGGAAAAGCCTTAAAGAATTTGAAAAGGCATTCAATGAAGACAGAATTCATCTGGCGAAACACGGCATCCAGGAAATGGATATGAACCTCATGCTGGATTACCTGAAGCTTGAGATTCGTAACAAACAGGGCTCCTCTGGTTAAACCGGTTACTTTTTTTTTATTTCCACGCAGCGTTTGGTGTTGTTTTTTCGTCTTGTTTATGTAATCAATAGCGAAATGATTGCATTGCGTTCATTATTTATTGCTGAGAATACAATGCCATTTATCGCTCCCGGTTTGGATTCCGGGTATTTTCTCCTTTTTCTACCAGTTTTAATTTTTTAGGTTTTGTATTCGTTTCAGGGGATACGGAAGTGGCCGCACATTGCCTTGCAACTGCCCCCAGTAGCAGGCAGCCAAAACAACATTAGACCAATATCAACTAACCATGCGGCCATTTCCCTGGAACGTTTCTCAGATTATGCGTTATAATATTGTAGCAATAAAACCCCCGCCCGAGTATCCTGCTGTTTGTGCCCGATTCTCACGGGGGTTTTTATGTGACAGGTATATGAAAACGCATCCCTGCGATTCAAACCTGTAAGGTTGAACATGGGAGAAGAAAGAAATTTACCTGTAGCTCATTGAAAGAATGTTTTTTAACCAGGAAAGGATTTGACCGGAAAAAAAGTTTTGCTATCTTTGGGCTATACACAATGCCATATGGTAGATCCAATAAAGAAAATCCTTAAAGGTTGTTTGCACAATAACAAACTTGATCAGTACCAGCTCTATGCCCGGTATTCGAAAAGGATGTTTGGTATCTGCCTGCGTTATGCAACAAACCATGAAGAAGCTCAGGATATTCTTCAGGAAGGATTTATCAGGGTGTTTCAGAAACTACCATCCTATAAGGGCAAAGGTAGTTTCGAGGGTTGGATCAAAAAGATATTTGTACACACAGCCATTGAAAAATATCGTGAACGTGTTTATCATCTGTCTGTCGATGAAGTCATTAATGATTACGGGGTGGATGCCCATCAGAATCATGGTCCGGCAATGCTGCACACACGCGATATTCTGAATTTTGTACAGAGGCTTCCCATTCAGTACCGGCTGGTTTTTAACCTTTATGCCCTGGAAGGATATAACCACAAAGAGATTGCAGAAATTTTGGATATATCAGAGTCCACCTCTCGGTCGAACCTGACCAGAGCAAGGATGATTTTAAAGAATAAGTTAGATGTTGAATTAAAGGCTGTTGTCAGAGCTGTTTAATGATAGTTATCAGAAATGAACCGGCACTATATTGATAAGCGGTTTTATGAAGAACTGGATGGCCTGGAAGCCAATCCGCCGGTAGAGGCATGGGTGTTCATTTCGGAAGCAGTGGATAAAAAATCCGGAAAACCGCTGTTTGCTAATAAATTTCGATTTGCGGCGGTATTAACAGCTTTTGTTGTTGCTGTTTTTTCTTTGTGGATGCTGATGCCTGATGATTCATCAACACAGATAACAGGCTTACAACAAGTGTTTCCTGACATTGAAGCACTGGAGCCTGCAAGTATCGGTGACCCGGTTTCTGCCCGGTTTACGGATCCGGAGTTCCGGCCATTGGCATCCAATGAGCCCTCATCAATCCAACACACTGATTACACTGAAGCGGCATTGCCCCTGAAAGATACAGATGATTTTGGATCACAGCCAATGCCTTCATTAACTTTAAATAGCCCAATAGCCTACAATAGTCCTTCAAGGAACAACTTGCAAGCCAATGTCCGACAAACTCCTGCATTTTTAGATGGGCAGCCTCAGCCTGAAAGAATGTCAGACATGGCATACACCACACTAGCGGATGATAAAAACGTATTCAATATAAGGCTCGGCACCTATTTTGCACCACAATATAATTATAGGTTCCTCACCAGAGGCAGTACTTTTGGCATTCAGAATATCCCTTTCAATGACCTTGAAGAGCAGGTGGTTACATACGGTGTTGGGTTGAGTACTATTTTCAATGTTTCTGCAAGATTAAGGATTGAGACTGGCCTTCATTTCCTGAATACAGGCCAATATGTAAAAGAAATTCAATCTTACACACACAGTGCACGCCTGCCTCTTTTTAATCATGGTGTTAAATCAGGCCAGGTAGCCACCCCGCAAAGCATTATGACCTCACAGGGAACTATTGAGATCCGGGATAACTACCATTATTTTGATGATAACATCTCCAGCCGTATTATTACAAGCGAAAAAATAGATGATGTTGAGGGTAAGGACCTTAAAAAGGGCGATAAAGGTGTAACTCAGATGTTCCGTTTTATCCAGCTACCTGTGATCTTCAGGTATGATGTTTATCAGAGAGGGGTAGATGTTCATCTTAAAGGCGGTTTTTCCGGTAATTACCTCTTCTCCAACCAGGTGTATTTGGGAAGTGCTGGTAATGAACAAATCATTGGTAAAACCCGGGGTGTAAGAAAAATTAACTTTTCCGCTATTGCCGGGTTGTCCTTTGAATTGCCTGTCTCCGGAAACCTGAGTGTTCACCTTGAACCAACGGCGCAGGTATTCCTCAATCCTGTTTTGCAGGAAGGCATGATGACCCAACATGCATTCCCCTACAGTTTCTCTCTTCAGACAGGCGTTTCCTACGGTTTCTGATAAAGTACTGCTTTAGTCAGTGAGAATCTGACCTAGAGTTTCCCGACCGGCATCAGGTATAATACCCTGTATTGATCGCCAAGTTCCAGTATGCTTTCCACCTCTTCATCACGATATGCGCCGATGACAACCGTTCCAAGGTCAAGGGCGGCTGCCTGCAAATGAACATTCTGCGAAGCATGCCCGATCTCATTATACACGTAACGTTCACCGCGCTCTCCATAGCGGTCAGTAGTCCGCTCAAAAACCGCCGCAAACACCAGTACTGCTCCGCCATCCCTAACCATGGACTGACTGAGGCACGCCCGGTATAGCGGCGATGATACATCCTCCTTGCGCAGGAGCTCCAACTGGTGCTCATCCGGATGGTAATGATAGATGCCTTGTTCCAGGTCTTCTGTGTCATTCACCACCAGAAACATCTCCAGCGGGAATGTAGCTCCTGCAGATGGTGCCGTGCGAAACCCCCTCTCGTTCGTCACCCCCTGTGCCGACCAGAGCAACTGACTGACCTCTTCCAGCGTAAGCGGCTCATCCTTGTAAGAACGGATCGATCGACGCAGCCGAAGGGCTTCCTCCACACTTACTCCACTGTCTCTAATAGGTTCCGGTAATGTGATCATATCTTCTGAAATTGTAGTGTTTTCTATGCCTTTTTCACTAACAGCATTTGCTTCCAGGCTTTTACCGGGTGTTAAACTGTGTGACCCCACCTTAAACAATATGGCGGCTATACCCAGAAAAGCAAAAATGGCGATGATGGTTATATACTTTTTCATCTGTTTAGAGTTTGTTAAAATGTCGAAAGGTCTAAAAGTCAACAATATAAGAAATTAAGGGTTTGCGATTATCAATAATTATTGGGCTGCATATCAAGAATTTTATCATAAAGGTTTTATGAAACTAAATGATTTATTTTGTTTGATGAATGATGATATATGCCCGGATTTGTTTTATGCGAATCTTTGCTCGTGCTTTCCTACGAATATACAAATTTTTGAGTGATCTACTGTCAATACGATATTAACCATTTTGAGTTTAGAATTAGTAAAAATTATCAGAATTTCAGAGTCACATTTTTAAATCACTTACCTTTGCCTGCGAATGACCGGTTGTAGGGCTCATGTTCAAGTGTTTGTACCCACCGGGTTGGTTTATATCAGGTTGTTTTTTGTTAATCGTATTCTCTATGCATAAGATCACACAACATCCCATTATCAATGTTGATGAAAAAGAAAAAGTATACTTTCACTTTAATGGAAAGAAAATAGAAGGCGAAAAAGGGTTTACCATTGCAGCAGCCCTCCATCAGGCTGGCTACCCCATCCATAGTCACAGTCTTAAAAACCGGAGCCGAAGCCTTGAGTGTGGCATTGGAAAGTGCAGCGCCTGCGAGATGCTCGTCGACGGCGAAGTCCGGCGCATCTGTATCACCAGTGTGGACAATGTAAGCACGGTCGCCGAGATCCCGAAAGATTTTGTGCCGGAGCCTTCTGTTGTGGTTAAATCACAGGGTCTGAAGGTGTATAAGACAGACGTGGTCATTGTGGGTGCCGGCCCGGCAGGCCTTGCCACACGCGAAATCCTCAATGAACATGGCGTTAGCAATATCGTGGTGGATAGCAATGCCCAAATTGGCGGTCAGTTCAACATGCAAACCCATCAGTTTTTCTTTTTTGAGAAGGAGAAAAAATATGGAGGCATGCGTGGGTTTGAGATCTCCAAAACCCTTGCCGGTGATAACCACGATGGCATCATGCTCGACAGTACCGTCTGGGATGTCTTTGAAGGAAACAGGGTGGCCGTTAAAAACTTCAAAACAGAGGAAGTTTTTTACATCGATTGTGACCATTTTGTGGTTGCTGCCGGAGCGGTACCTTTCCTGCCTACCTTCCACAACGACGACCTTCCGGGCGTTTATACCGCCGCTGTTGTTCAGAAGATGATGAATATTGAGAAAACCCTGCTTGGCAGAAATGTGTTGACCGTTGGTGCCGGGAATATTGGTTATCTCACCAGCTATCAGCTGACGCAGGCAGGTGCCCGTGTAAAAGCCATTTTGGAGGCGATGCCGCAGGAAGGAGGCTTCCCTGTGCAGGCTAACAGGGTCAGGAGGCTGGGTATCCCTGTCCTGCTTTCCCATATGATTCTGGAAGCCATCCCCAATAAAGCCGGTGACGGCATATCAGGCGCAGTAATAGCAGAAGCCCGTGACTTTAAACCCATTGAAGGTACGAAAAAAGTTATTGATGGCATTGATGCCATTAATATCTGTACCGGCCTGATATCCGATGACGCTCTCCTGGAAAAAGGCCGTGAGATGTTTGGCCGCAAATGTTACGGTGCCGGTGATGCCATCCGGATAGGAGAGGGGACAAGTGCGGTGCTGCGTGGGAAGCAGGTAGCTTATGAGATCCTGGATACCATGAAGCACCGCTACAATTATGATGATTACCTGGTGGTGTCCAAAGAGTACATCGACTCCCAGCAGCATCCTGTCAGAGTGCTTGATGAACCCCTGATGCCTGACGAGGATCGGATGGAAAAACCCTTTGTGTTGATTGACTGCCTGCATGGATTCGCCTGTAACCCTTGTGCTTTCGCCTGTAAATATGGCGCGATCACGAAGTCTTCGACCAGCACGGCACCTGATATCGACTTCGATAAGTGTGTTGGTTGCATGGATTGTGTGTACCAGTGTCCGGGGCTGGCCATTTTTGGATACAATGTGAAGAAGGGACTATTTTTCCTGCCCATCGAGTATGATATGGAAGCCGGCGCGGAAGTGTACCTTGTGGACAATGACGCGAATATCCTGGGTGAGGGCGTTATCCAGAAGGTGCTGCGCAAGTCGAACCTTACGCATGTGGCCCGGGTCAAGGCCGATGATATGCCTGCCGGGGAGCAGTTGAAAGTCAGGGGTTTTGTTACAAAAGCCTATTATCCGGAGCCGCTGGACCTGAAACCGTCAAAGAAAGCCGTCGGAGAAGATGTCTTCATGTGTCATTGTGAAGATGTTGTTATTGATGATGTGCTCCGGGTTATTGGTGACAGGAAGTTTGTTTCGGTGGAAGAGATCAAGCATACCACCCACCTGGGAATGGGTCCCTGCAGAGGTAGCCGCTGCATCCGTCGTTTGCAGCAAAACCTCCGCCCGTTAGGCATCCAGCTTATCGGTAACTCAACCCCGCGCGCACCCCTGTCGAACCAGCTTACGCTTGGTGAGATCTATCCCTCGGCAGCGCATGATCAGATCCACACCAATGTGGTCAATAAACCACGTAAAAAAATTGAAACCAAAGCACTGGTTGCCGGAGGAGGGATTGCCGGCAGCTCGCTGTTCCGATTTCTGGCCGAGGATGGCTTTGAACCCGTGATGATCAACCAGGGCTTTGGCAGCTCCTGGCGGAATATTGCCGGCGGAAGGCCTACCTTCAGCCTGCCTGAGCTTACTGATATTGCACGGCACAGTCGTGAGCTTTTTGTGGAGCTCGAGGAAAAAGGAGATATCGACTTCCGGCCTATCCATTATCTCAACTTTGCCCATGACGAAGCCATGTATAAAACCCTGGAAGAATCCATGGCATGGCAAAAGGCTAAGATGGTCAAACCCGCCGATTTCAAAAAAGAGATCTCACCTTATTTTAATGAGCATAATAACAAATACCTTGCGGCGCTGAAAACCAGTGAATGTTGGCAGGCGACGCCCGGAAAAGTAGTTGAGATGCTCAGGCAGCTGGGTATAAACAATGGCGGTACACTGCTGGAAAACACACGTCTGCTGGATGTTTCGAAAAATGGTGATCATTATGTAGCAGTGGTTAAGACCCATGACAATGAATATGTGGAATATCATACGCCTTTGTTCATCAATGCCCTTGGTGACGAAGGGGGTATGTTTGCTGACAAGCTGGGTATTGAAACGGGGCTGTTTCCCGTGAAGCACCAGGCGTTCATTACCCGCCGCCTGCCCATGCTGGGTATCAATGGTAATGCCATGGATATGTTGATTGACCGCAGGCGATACAAAGGTTTTACTGCTGTATACGGCCAGCAGTTGGCTGATACCGGTCAGGTTATCGGGTGTGCATCACCCCTGGTGGAACCACTGGAAACAGGTAAGGATCTGAAAACCAATTCGCGTGATTTTGCCGAGATCGTTTCCGAAGTGTTTGTAGATTGGATCCCGGAGATTGCGGCCGTTGGCTTTCAGGCTCTATGGTCAGGTTATTACATTGAGCCGAAAATGATTGTGGATGTTGAAAAAGGTCTTTTCCTCGGCCTGCGCGGTCAGGGCTTCATGCTTGGCCAGTATCTGGCAAAGCTGTATGTGGATGAACTCAGTGGAAAGGATGTTCCGGATTACTTCCGCCGTCTGAAGCTTGGTGGTGATGCTTTGTTGGAAAAGGCCTTTAAATAAGAACGTTGTAACCATTGCACCCGCATTTGGCAAGGCTGGTAATAATCCGTTCAAAAGCTTTTTTTTCTCATACTTTCGTTTTAACTTTGCAGCCTTAAATTTTTTGCCGGGGCAACTCATGGATTCAGGCTGTGCAATATCGTGGGCTGAAAAAAGGTCGGAAAGTCGAAACGTCTAAAGGTCTAAAGGTAGAGAAGCCTCAAAGGTTGAAGCCGGAAGGAAAAAGTAAATAGTGAACTTAGTGTCCTTTGTAGTGAAAAAAGATTAACCACGAAGGCACGAAGAACACAAAGAAAAGACACGAAGATGCGAAAACGCGAAGATGCGAAAACGCGAAGACGCGAAGCCAATGACGCGCGATAGCGCCACTGACAATGTATGACTGTATTCAAATTGTTCTGAATGCGTCACATGTATAGTGTTTAAAATAATCAGGCAGATACAGGATAAGTTGGAACCCTTAAAACCATATAATATAGGCTTTTCAGGCCTTGCTGAAGGACACCACCGTTTTTCTTTTGATATAGGAGAGGCATTCTTTGCATGTTTCGAAAAGTCTGAGATTACGGTGGGTGAAGTGCATCTGAGCATGAATATGGAGAAAGAACCTTCCATGCTGGTGTTTGATTTTGTACTGAAAGGCTGGATTGAGCTTGCTTGCGACCGTTGTCTGGAAGGTTATCATGAGCCGGTAGACCATGCTTACAGGTTATATGTTAAATTTGGTGAGGACTTTCGGGAGGAGAGCGAGGATGTGATCATCATTTCAGGTGAGGAAACTCATTTTGATGTGTCTCATTATGTGTATGAATTTTTACATCTTGGTATTCCGCTCAGACGTGTTCATCCCGATGACAAACATGGTAACCCGGGCTGCGATCCTGATATGATCGAACGTCTGAAGGAGCATTCGGAAGAAAAACACAAACCGGGCCTGGCAGCCAACATGAAGCAAGACCCCCTGGAAGTTTTGAAAGCGCTTAAATTCAATAAAGATAATTGATCACTATTATAACAAATCATTGCTATGGCACATCCAAAGAGTAAAATATCAAAAACCCGCAGGGACAAAAGACGTACCCATTATAAAGCTGAGAAACCAACGTTGACAACCTGTTCTAACTGCGGTGCGTCCAGGCTGATGCACAGGGTATGCCCTGAGTGTGGTTATTACAAAGGCCAAATGGCTATCGAGAAAACCACAATGTAATACAGTGACTGCAATATCCCCGATTTTCTCACCAACGCGGATGCAATGAATATTGGTATTGATGTGATGGGTGGCGATTATGCACCTAAGGCTACAGTAGCCGGTGCGGTTCTGGCGCAAAATGATTTGCCGGATGCCGACCGTATCGTATTGATAGGTGACGAACAGGCCATTTATGATCAGCTGGAGAAACAGAAGGCAGATGCCGGTCAGTTTGAAGTCGTTCATGCCAGCGAGGTGATCGGAATGGGAGAATCCCCAACCAAAGCATTTACCCGTAAAACCTCTTCCAGCATATCACTGGGGTTCAAAATGCTGAAAACCGGTGAGCTTGACGCATTTTCCAGTGCCGGAAATACCGGTGCCATGCTTGTCGGTTCCATCTATAGCGTCGATGCCGTACAGGGTATCATACGCCCTGCCACAACATCCATCATTCCGAAAGAAAATGGGAGTGTAGGGGTTTTGATCGATGTGGGGACGAACCCCGACAGCAAACCCGATGTTCTCTATCAGTTTGGAATGCTTGGGTCTATCTATGCAAAACATGTTTATAATATTGATAACCCGAAGGTCGGCCTCCTGAATATCGGAAAGGAAGCCGACAAGGGCAGCCTGCTCTGTCAATCCGCCTATCGCTTGATGAAAGATAACAGCGACTTCCACTTTGTTGGAAACGTTGAAAGCCGTGATTTCTTTAAGGACAATGCTGATGTGATTGTCTGTGATGGTTTTACAGGCAATATTGTCCTTAAAAATATGGAAGCCATGTATCATCTAATGATACAAAGAGGGTTGGTTGATGATTTCTTTAATCGGTTTAATTATGAAATATATGGTGGCACCCCCATCTTAGGTATCAATGCCACCGTTCTTATAGGTCACGGAATTTCCAATGAAGTGGCCATCAAAAATATGATCATTCATTCTCAACAAGTTTATAAAGCCGGTATAGCTGAACATATCCGGCTTGCTATGGATCAGTATACCCAAGGTCACTTTTTTTCTGATACAGCCGGAGAAGGCTAGTTTTTTCTAAAAGTTTTTGTCATGACAAAAGTAAATGCAGCCATTACAGCTGTGCACGGTTATCTGCCCGATTATATTCTGACCAACCAGGAGTTGGAGCAGATGGTTGATACGTCCGATGAATGGATATCTACCCGGACCGGGATCAAAGAAAGAAGAATATTGAAGGGCCAGGGAAGGGCCACTTCCGACATGGGGGCTGAAGCCGTTAAAGGCCTCCTGGAAAAAAGGGGTATCGCCCCGGAGGAAGTTGATCTGGTGATCTGCGCCACTGTGACGTCTGATATGAGGTTCCCCGCCACTGCCAATCTGATCAGCCATAAGGTGGGCATCAAAAATGCTTTTAGCTATGATATGAATGCCGCCTGTACCGGCTTCCTCTACACACTGGTTGCTGCCTCCAATTTTGTGGAGCTGGGGAAATACAAAAAGGTGGTTGTCGTAGGCGCCGATAAAATGTCTTCCATCACGGATTATACCGATCGTAAGACATGCGTACTTTTCGGCGATGCCGCGTGTGCTGTTTTGCTTGAACCCACCGATGAAGATGTGGGCATCATTGACCATAAGTTTGAAACAGATGGTGCAGGTTATGTACACCTCCATATGAAAGCCGGTGGATCCTTAAAGCCACCATCCCACGAAACGGTTGATGCGAAGGAACATTTCGTGTATCAGGAAGGACAACCTGTCTTTAAGTTCGCCGTAACCAAAATGTCCGGTGTTTCCCGCGAGTTGATACAGCAAAACAACCTGGAACCTGATGACATTACCTGGTTGGTACCTCATCAGGCGAATTTGCGAATTATCGAGGTAACAGGGAGACAAACCGGAATTCCGACCGAACGTGTGATGATCAATATCCACAAATACGGAAACACCACCAACGCTACCATTCCACTCTGCTTATGGGATTACGAGGATCAGCTGAAGAAAGGCGATAATCTGATCCTGACGGCCTTTGGCGGTGGCTTTACCTGGGGCGCCATCTATCTTAAATGGGCATATTAACATTTGCCTGTATGCTGTTACCCGGAGCCGGCCAGCGCCTATGTTGCCTATTCTTTGTTTTTACTGTCGATGATGATGGTCACCGGCCCGTCATTGATCAGGGATACCTGCATAAGCGCGCCAAACTCTCCGGTGTAAACATCACAGCCGCTGACAGACCCCATTTTATCTATGAATGTGTTGTATAATGGGATGGCATGGTCAGGCCTGGCCGCCCGTATGTAAGAAGGACGGTTACCCTTTTTGGTGCTGGCGTGCAAGGTAAACTGGCTGACCACCATCAGCTCTCCTTTCACATCCTGCACCGAGCGGTTCATTACCCCTTCATCATCATCAAATACCCTTAATTTGCTTATCTTACCAACCAGCCAGTCAATATCTTCTGTGCTGTCGTCATGCTCGATGCCCAGTAAGATCACCAGACCCTTTCCGATGGATGAAGCCTGTTTGTTGTTAACGATAACCGCTGCTTGTGCTGCTCTTTGAATAACTACACGCATAGATTTTCAGGTTAAAATGAACAAAGTGTTGATAGCAGAGGTACCGGTATGTGGGTGGTCTGATATGACCTGATAGGCTGAACGTGTGTTCCATAAAACCATAATACCTGCTGTTTTATTTAAAAAACGGTGGCTTTCCGTCTATCCCCTGGTCTCTTCCCCGAGAAGCATGTTCAGATAGTTTTCATACCGTGAAATGCTGATATTCCCGGCTTCAACCTCTTCCTTTACCCGGCAGCCCGGCTCATTGTAATGGGTGCAATTGTCGAAACGACATTCATTGAAATATGCCCGCATTTCGGGAAAATAATGACACACCTCCCAGGCTTCCATACCGGCCAGGCCAAATTCTTTGATGCCCGGGGTGTCGATAATATATCCTCCGTTCGATAGCCGAAACATTTCAGCGAAAGTGGTCGTGTGCTTCCCTTTTTTATGGGCCCGTGAAATAGGTCTTACTTTAAGGTTCAGACCCGGTTCAATGGCGTTGATCAGGGCTGACTTCCCTGTGCCTGAATGCCCTGACAGGAGCGATGTTTTGTTTTTAAGAAGATCGTTGAACGCATCAAGGTTGGTTCCTTCGGTGGCAGATGTATGGATACAGCTATAACCTATGTTACGGTATAGCTGCATAAAATCAGTAAGGACATCTTCGGCTTCACTGCCCTCGATGATGTCGTATTTGTTGAAGACAATGGCGGCTGGAATGCTGTAGGCTTCGCAGGTGACCAGAAAACGGTCAATGAATCCGGTTGATGTTCTTGGATAGGCGAGCGTGACAATGAGTACTGCCTGATCGATGTTGGCGGCGATTACATGGGTTTGTTTGGAAAGCCTGGTGGCTTTGCGGATGATATGGTTTTTTCGCTCATCAATGCCCCGAATAATTCCCGTTTCGGTATCACCTTCAATACTGATATCCACCCTGTCGCCCACCGCAAGCGGGTTGGTCGCCTTGGATCCTTCAAGCCTGAACTTGCCGCGAAGTTTACACGCTACTGTTTCACCGTTATCAGTGATTACGTGGTACCAGCTGCCTGTTGATTTGATTACGGTGCCTTTCAATGTGTCTGCTAACAAATTGTTTTGTTTCAAATAATGACCGGCAGGTTTCCGTCTTTATTTTGTGGCCTGCCAGTTTTCCTGATAAAATTACTAATTTAGCATAAACCTGCAAGTACTATGTCGCTCGAAGCACTGAATGTTACAAAATATTACGGTCAACAGAAAGCCCTGGACGATGTCTCCTTTTCCATCAGCCAGGGGGAAGTAGTGGCGTTGCTGGGTCCAAACGGTGCCGGGAAGTCTACCATGATGAAGATAATCGCCTGTTACCTGCCACAGACTTCCGGTGTCGTCAAAGTATGCGGACATGATGTTCTGCATAGCCCGCTGAAAGTAAAGGCTGTCACCGGTTATCTGCCCGAGAATAACCCGCTCTATTATGACATGTATGTCAAAGAGTATCTGCATTTTATTGCAGGAATGCATAAGTTGGGTAACAAGAGCAGGCAGCGTGTTGAGGAGGTTGTGGAGATGACCGGCCTTGGACCGGAATATCGTAAAACCATCGGTAAGTTATCAAAAGGGTTTCGCCAGCGCGTTGGGCTTGCACAGGCCCTGATCCACGATCCGAAGGTGCTGATCCTCGATGAACCTACTTCCGGTCTGGATCCCAACCAGCTGGTAGAGATACGGCAGCTGATCAAAACAATCGGCCAGGAGAAAACCGTGATCCTGTCAACCCATATCATGCAGGAAGTGGAAGCGGTTTGCAGCCGGGTGATGATCATCAATAAGGGAAGGATTATCACAGATAAACCCACGGATGAAGTGCGTCTGCTGAACAAAGCCAAACACGTTATCCGGGTTGCTTTTGATCAGACGATAAATACGGAAAAACTGGCAGCGATGAATGATGTGATGGAGGTCGTTCATGAAGATGGGACGGAATACAGTGTATTTACCGGTACCAGTCGTGACATTCGGCCGGATATCTTTCATTTTGCTGTGGAGGAGGGTGTGGTTCTTTTATCCATGCAGCAACACGAACAGAGCCTTGAAAAGGTTTTCCGGGAAATAACGGAAGAAAGGGTACGCGACGATCTATAACCTGGAGTAATATCCCGACTCCTTTATTATTTTTAACACCGGCTCAGGTACCAGGTACCGTGGCTCTTTCCCTTCCATGATGGCCTCCCTGATCCGGGTGGATGAGATTTCCAGACGGGGGGCACCGGCCAGGGTAATCGACGGATGGGAGGCAAAGGAAGTGTCATCAGTATCGGGCCGTGGGTACACATAAACATTTACCAGGGAAAGGATTTCCTGGTAATCTTTCCATTGGTCAAAAGAAGCCAGGTTGTCGGAACCGATCAACAAGGTAAATAACTTTTCCGGATAGGTCTCCTGAAGTTTTTTTATGGTATAAACGGTATAAGAAGGAAGTGGCATGTTAAGCTCAATATCGCAAAGCTGGAACCTGTCATTACCGGCAATGGCCGTCTGTAAGAGCTGCATGCGGCTTTGCTCATCCAGCATGCTTTCGTCCGTTTTGAACGGATTCTGAGGAGACAATACAAACCAGACCTCTTCGATACCGGTGTATTGGATGAAATACTGGGCGATGATGAGGTGTCCGGTATGGACAGGGTTAAAGGATCCAAATAATAGCCCTGTGTGCATCGGCTGTTGCGCTTTCATGATTGGTTGATTCGTGCAGGAACTGTTTTGTTAGTCGTGGATAAACTGTTGAACAAGGGAATTTGCTTCCCGGATGGCAGTTTCCAGATGGTCATTCACGACAATATGGTCGAACTGAGCGGCGTAAGATAATTCCTCCCGGGCTTTCCCGATGCGTTCCTGCAGACTTTTTTCCGTTTCTGTTCCCCTGTTGGTCAGGCGCTTCTTAAGCGCTTCCAGCGAAGGCGGTTTAATAAATATTGCCAGCGAACGTGCCGGGTATTGCTTTTTGATGTTGACACCGCCGGCCACATCTACATCAAAAACCACATGTTTGCCATCTTTCCATATGCGTTCCACCTCTGACTTAAGGGTACCATAGTAGCTGCCCGGATAAACCTCTTCCCATTCCAGGAATGCGCCTTCGTTGATTTTTTGCCGGAATGCTTCCGGCGACAGGAAGTAATAATCTCTCCCATCCACCTCCCCGGCTCTTTGCGGGCGGCTACAGGCTGATACTGAGAACGTCAGTTCAGGTGTTTCTTTTAAGACGCCTCTCACAATGCTTGTTTTACCGGCACCCGAAGGGGCTGAAAAAATAATCAACTTCCCCTGCATATTATAAAATATTCATTAGTTGCTCCTTGATTTTTTCAAGCTCATCTTTCATCTGCACAACGATCTTCTGTATACCGGCATCATTGGCTTTGCTGCCGATGGTGTTGATCTCACGACCAAGCTCCTGGGCAATGAAGTGTAGTTTTTTTCCTGAAGATTGATCTTCTTCCAGTGTCTGTTCAAAATAGCTAAGATGCTGTTCAAGCCTGACCATCTCTTCCGTAATATCGAGTTTCTCCAAATAGTAAAGCAGCTCTTGTTCGAAACGATTGGGGTCGGCGTTGGATGCCTCCTCCAATGACTCCAGGCTTTTTTGCAGCTTTTGCCTGATGGCCGCGGTGCGCTTTTCTTCTAGTGGCGGAATGGCTTCCCGCAGCCGGCGTATGTTATCAATACGTTCAACCAGGTCTTTCTCCAACCTTTGGCCTTCCGTGATACGATAATGATCGGTTTGCCCGATCGCTTCCCGTATGGAGGTCAACAAAGCGTCCCATGTTTCATCGTCCGGATCTTCTGTTTCCTGATAAAGCACTTCGGGCAGTCGCAGAATGGCCGGGATCAGATTTTCCGAAACCGGGGCCTCTACCCTGGCAGCAAACTCAGTCAGTTCCCTGTAATATTTCTCCATCAGGGGTTTATTCAAAGCGAAACCGGAAGGGTCATCATGATTGTCAATACTGATCACCAGCTCTGCTTTCCCTCGCTGCAATTGCTGTGTCAACAGGGAGCGGATCTCCTGCTCTTTGCTCCTGAATTCTGCAGGCAGTCTGAGATTGATGTCGAAATATTTGCTGTTGAGGGTCTTCAGCTCGGTGTTGAACGTCTTGTCGTCAAGACGGCAAACGGATTTGCCATACCCTGTCATGGATTTGATCATACTTTTTTTTACAAATATAATTATTATTGACAGCTACAACCGTAAGCCATGTCATTTGTTTGATGCTTCATTTTTAATTACAATAGTTTTGTGTATTTTTGATCTGTGATGAGAAGGGTGTTTACGATAGGACTAGTGGTGTTGGTGCTGGTGGCCAGCCCGTTCTATGCCAGCGGTCAGATGTTCCGGGGCGGACTGGAAGGGGGGCTTACTGCCACTCAGGCTTCGCAGGATCAGGCCAGTGGGTACGACAAGCTGGGATGGTACGCCTCCGTTTTTACCAATATGGATATAAGTGAACACGCACGGCTGCAACTGGAGCTGATGTATATCCAGAAAGGCAGCCGCGATTTTTTTGACCCTTACCATGAAGAGCATCAGAATGGTAATAAACTATTATTTTCGGAAAAACAGGAAAACAATGATGAGCCTCCCGAAGAATCCTACCGGAATTACAAATTGTACCTTCATTATGTAGAAATACCACTGGTTTTGCAATTTGACTTTTCGGCCGCGACAAGGCTTCCTTACATCGAGCAACTCGCGGGCGAATTCGGGTTGTCGGTGTCAACGGTTGTAGGGCATTTTGAAGAAGATGAAGGACTGAACATTACCGATGATATGGCCGATCTGCAGCCGTTCCACTTTGCCGAGCTGAATCTCCTGACCGGCCTTTTGTATCCCATTACGGATCAGCTTAATTTTCACGTACGATATTCTCAGGGAATTACGCCTTTCCGACCTCCGGCTTCTGAGGAAGAGAGACCCAGGGAGTGGTATGAGTTGTTCGGACAGTGGTACGACTGGGGGCAGTTTAATACGGTGTTGAGTTTCGGACTATCCTATACTTTCTATGCAGAAAACCGTTAGTAATTTTCTGTTTTTTGGTATTGATTGGTTTTAATATGCTCACCAGCCCACCTGTTCGTTCATCGGGTTTAAGCCAATCAGGATTCCAACGGTTGCAGCTATAGACGTTAACTGGCTGTAAAGTCTGCATTAAAAAATAATTAAACCCAGATAAATATAGCGTGTACGGGCAGAAGTTATGTATTTTTGTATAGAACCTTATCATTTTTAACAGTATGGCCGACACCAATTACACGATACTGCTCGTTGATGATGAGCCGGATATCCTTTCTTTTCTGAGTTATAACCTGAAGAAAGAAGGATTTAACGTTTTTACGGCTGACAATGGCCCTGCAGGAATCGCGCTGGCTGGCAAGCATCATCCTCATCTGATCATCCTTGATGTAATGATGCCCGGAATGGATGGTATGGAAGTATGCAGTGAACTAAAAAAGAATCCGGAGTTATCCCATACACTGATTGCCTTTCTTACCGCCCGGAATGAGGATTATTCCCAGCTTGCCGGGTTTGATGCCGGCGGGGATGATTATATTGCCAAACCTGTTAAGCCCAAACTTTTGGTAAGCCGGGTTAAAGCCCTGCTTCGTCGTTCCCGGTCACAGGAAAAAGCACCCGTAATGATTACCGCCGGTGACTTGCAAATTGACCGCGACCGCTATGTAGTTTATCAGCAGGGTCAGAAAATTATCCTGCCGCGTAAAGAGTTCGAACTGTTGGCACTACTGATGTCTTATCCGGATAAGGTGTTTTCCCGGGAAGAGATCTTCTCCAGGGTATGGGGCAATGATGTGGTTGTCGGAGAGCGGACCATCGATGTGCACATTCGGAAACTCCGGGAAAAACTTGCCATCGATCATATCAAGACCGTAAAAGGAGTAGGGTACCGGTTTGAGGCGGAACCGGACAACAGCATGACAGCAAATCCAGATACGCCATAGAACTTCATGAAAAATGCTTCTCCGCGAAAGTTAGCCCTGTCGTCAGCCGTTACGATAACGCTGTTCCTGGTTCTTTTTCTGATAATCATAGATTATGTATTGAGATATTCTTTCCCTTTACTTGTATATGCCCTGCTAAGCCTATCCCTGCTCGCAGTCTCTTTTTTTCTGTTTTATTATATTTTGAATCATTTTATCTATAATAAGATCAGGCTGATTTATAAAACCATTCGTGAGATGAAAGTGCCTCGTGAGCAGCGCAGTAAGAAACCTTTCCGCTCCGGTGATATCATTTTGGAAGCCAGTGAAGAAGTAGAGGCCTGGGCCAGAGATAAGAAAAAGGAGATCGATGACCTGAAGAAGATGGAGGCCTACCGGCGCGAGTTCCTCGGGAATGTATCGCATGAGCTGAAAACGCCGATATTCAATATTCAGGGTTATGTGCTTACATTGCTTGATGGTGGCCTTGATGATCCGCAAATTAACCAGGATTACCTGCTTCGTACTGAACAAAGTATTGACAGGATGATATCTATTGTGGAAGATCTTGAAGATATCGCCAAACTTGAAGCAGGGGAGGCAAAATTACGGTATAGTCATTTTGATATGACTGCCCTGGTCCGGGCCATGTTTGAGCAACTGGAGATGGATGCAGCAGAAAAACAGATTCGCCTGACTTTTGGCCGGCATAATGCTTATCCGGTGATGGTTTTTGCCGATCGTCAGAAGATCCAGCAGGTTATCTCCAACCTGATTGTAAATGCCATCAAGTATAACAAGGAAGGTGGTTATGTAAAGGTTAGTTTTTTCGATATGGATAAACACATCCTGACCGAGGTGACCGATGAAGGCGAAGGGATAGACCGCCGGGAATTGCCGCGTGTATTCGAACGGTTCTACCGGGGCGACAAGAGTCGCTCCAGAAACGCGGGCGGCGGTTCCGGTTTGGGTCTGGCTATCGTGAAACATATAATCGAAGCCCACGACCAGACCATTAATGTAAGAAGCACACCCGGTGTGGGGACAACCTTTGCTTTTACGTTGAAGAAAGGGAAAGCTGTTCGCTGATTTACTCCCCGAAAGACCTACTGCAGTAATATGCCTTAGGATGGGTCACATCAAAATCCTACTGCACATTATCCCGACGCTGACCCTCTCTTCGTTTTAATTTCAAAGCTTCATTCCTTCATCACATCCAACCCTGTTGCTAAACAATCCCCGTCAAATTTAATATATACAAGTAAACATATATATTATGAGCAGATTATTAATTTTTCGTGAACAACTTTAGTCGGTTACAACATTGTTTGATCTTTCAAAGAGCTAATTTTAATAAAATTTTATGGGCTTTTAATAGGCAGTTTACATCAACTTAATGGTTATTTAATGCGGATTTTCGGTTCTGCATCTGGTGATGCTTTACTTTTGTGTCTCAAAAACAATAGCTTCTATTTATCCTTATTACAAACCAAAACAAACAATGCAAATGAAACGAAAAGCGACGTTTTTTGTCATGATGATGGCACTCATGCTGTTGGTTGCTCCTCAGTTTGTGGTAGCACAGGGGACTGTGGGTGCAGCCTTTAACGGGGTTGTAACAGATGCTGAGGGAGAGACTCTTCCCGGGGCGACTGTCATTGCGGTTCACATACCTTCCGGAACCGAATATGGTACGGTGACCCGAGCGGATGGCCGGTTTAACCTGCGTAACCTCCGTGTAGGCGGGCCTTACACTGTAAAGGTTACCTTTGTCGGTTACCGGGCGGCTGAGGAGACAGGAATCAACCTGGAACTCGGACAGGACTATACCATCAATTTCGAATTGGTAGACGAGGCTGTTGAGCTTGGAATGGTGGCTGTCTACGCCCAGCGCGATGCGCTCATTTCCGGCGATCGTACCGGGGCAAGCTCACGTGTGAGCCGCGAACAACTGGATGCACTCCCGTCGATCAACAGGAGTATTCAGGACTTTACCCGCCTGAGTCCACAGGTGAGTGGTAACAACATTGCCGGTCGTAGTGGGCGCCGGAATGCAATCCAGATTGATGGGGTGACCTTCGACGATCGTTTTGGTCTGGGTTCGGATGCGATCCCAACCATCGGTAACCCGATCTCTCTCGATGCTATTGAGGAGTTTCAGGTAGCCATCTCCCCTTTCGATGTCAGGGAAGGTAACTTTACCGGGGGGTCTATCAATGCGGTAACCCGCAGTGGTACAAACGACCTGGAAGGCTCTGCCTATTTCTTTGGCCGTAACCAGGAGCTGGTTAGTGGTGACCTGATGGGCGAAGAACGCCCGATTGATGACTTCGATGAGTACCAGACAGGTTTGCGCCTGGGCGGGCCCATCGTGGAGAATGAGCTGTTCTTTTTTGTAAACGCTGAAGTCAAGCGCGAAAACAGCCCAATCTTTGACTACGAAGGCGCTCAGTTCAGAGGTGAACGGGCAGCACTTGATGAGATCATCAGTATCGCCAGGGACAAGTGGGGGTACGATCCCGGCGGTTATGACAGAATGAGCCAGCGAACAGATGACTGGAAAATCTTTACCAAGCTCGACTGGAATATTTCCAATGTCCACCGGCTCACTTATCAGCAAAACCTGGTAAATGGCTATGATGACCGGGGTATTTCAAGGGGGTTCAACAGCTTTTCGCTTTCCAACCGCCAGTACAGACAGCGTGGTAACCAGAGTAACTTCTCATTGCGGCTCAACAGTGCCTGGTCTGAAAACCTGATCTCTGAGGTAAAAGTTGCTTATACCCGTCTGCGCCAGGAAGCAGACTACGGTGATAATCCTTTCCCCTCGGTCAGGGTTGAAACACCGGGTGGCTACAATGTGGATTTTGGGGTGGAACGTTTCCGTCATGCCAATCAGCTGGATCAGGATTATGTTGAATTCACCGCCAACATGACCTATTTTACCGGTGATCATACCCTTACCTTTGGTACCAATAACTATCTGAATTCCTTCAGAAACCTTTTTATCCAGGATGCGCTGGGTACCTATACGTTTTCCAATATCTATGACGAGAATGATGATTTGGTGCAAAGTGGTATTGACCGTTTTGAGATGGGTGCTCCCAACAGGTATCAATATAGCTATTCTACAGATGTTGATGCTTATGGCCGTCTGCCGGAAGCCAACTGGGGATATAATACCTTTGCGGTATATACGCAGGATGAATGGCGCATTAATCAGGAATTCACCATGACACTCGGTGTGCGTGCCGATCTGGTAGTTTTTACCGACGATCCACCCAGTAACCCTACTTTTGCACAAGACTTTTCCGGGTATGATACAAGCGAGGTGCCGGATCCAACCCTTCAGCTTAACCCCCGTTTAGGGTTTAACTGGAATGATGGAGAAACCCAGGTGCGTGGTGGTATAGGCCTCTTCTCTGGTGGCGAACCCGGTGTATGGCTCTCCAACCAGTATTCAAACACAGGGGTAGACGTGGCACGCCTCGATGAAAGAAATACATTTGATGCAGGCTTCTTTAGTCCCGACACGGACAATCAGCCACTTCCCGGCGGCGACGCCAACGGTCTTGACCCTATCGAAACCAGTGAGGTTAACATCACCGACCCTGACTTTAAGATCAATCAGATCCTTCGTTCAAACCTTGGTTTGGAACAGCGCCTGCCCTGGGACCTCGTCGGTACAGTAGAACTTATCTATAGCAATAACCTTCATGATATCGATTACCAGAACCTGAACCTGGGCCAGGCCAACCCCAATGTGGTTACAACAGACGGACGCCCTTTCTTTGGCGATGTGGAAATCGATGAAGATGGAAATGCTCACTTTGACCAAACACGTGTAAGTAATAACTTTACAAACGTTCTTCTGCTTACAAATACCAACGAAGGTCATCAGTACAGCATCACCGGTCAGCTTCGTAAAGAATTCAGCAGCGGGTGGTTTGCTGACCTGTCTTATACGTTTGCCGACGGTACTTCAGTGAATGACGGTACCAGCAGCCGTGCCATCTCAAACTGGCAGTATAATGAAGTTCCTGGTGATCCCAACAATTCGCCTGCATACAGGTCAATACACATCACAAGGCACCGTGTCCTGGGTATAGCCTCTTATCAGTTGCAATACGGTCGCCAGTCCACCACGTTCTCATTAATCTATGAAGGAAGGTCCGGACGTCCATATCACTATATCCACTATACACCGTTCTTCTATGGCTATAGCGCGAATGGCGATTATCGAGGCTCCAATGACCTCGTATACGTTCCCAACTCACCTGATGAGGTGAACCTTGTTAGCAATAACTGGGAAGAGCTCGATGCTTTTATAAGCGCTAACCCCGGTCTTGATGATTTTCGGGGAGAGATCACGGAGCGTGGTGCTGATATCCAGCCATGGGTGAACCATATTGATTTCCGCGTTTCACATCAGATTCGTACAACCGGAACACAGTCAATTGAAATTACCTTCGATATTCTCAACTTTAACAACATGATAGGTAATCTGTTTGGCCAAAACTGGGGGATTGAACGTGTTGCCAGTTATGGAACCGTATCTGAAATTACGTTCGAAGGCTACGATGCTACAGAACTGGATGATGGTACCATTGAACTGAAACCACGGATCAGTTTTGATCCCGACAGGGTTCCCACCAACGAAGACCAGTACTCCCTTCAAAATCTTAGCTCCAGATGGCGGGCTCAGATCGGAATACGCTATAACCTGTAAACCGGTTCAGAAACAGGAAAAAAAACCGCTTCCGCCAGGGGAGCGGTTTTTTTGTCTAAGGAATTACCTATCTTTGTTTTATGAAAAGAAAGAGGGTACTGGTAACCGGGGGGGCCGGTTTTATCGGATCGCATCTATGTGAGAAACTGCTTGCCCAGGGGCATGATGTATTATGTCTGGATAGCTATTTTACCGGCAACAAGGACAATATTACCCACCTGATGGACGATCACCGCTTCGAGGTGATACGTCATGATATCACCAAAGAGATCTTTGTGGAAGTTGACGAGATCTATAATCTGGCCTGTCCCGCATCGCCTGTGCATTATCAGTATAATCCCATCAAAACCATCAAAACTTCCGTGATGGGTGCTATACATATGCTTGGCCTGGCCAAAAGGGTTAAAGCCAAAGTACTTCAGGCATCCACCAGTGAGATCTATGGCTCTCCGGAAATAAGTCCCCAGCCGGAAGATTACTGGGGACATGTAAACCCTGTTGGCAGGCGCTCCTGCTATGATGAAGGGAAACGCTGTGCCGAAACCCTTTTTATGGATTACCACAGACAAAATCAGGTAAGAATAAAGATTCTCCGCATTTTTAATACATATGGGCCACGTATGCAACCCGATGATGGGCGTGTGATCTCTAATTTTGTGATGCAGGCCCTACAGAACCAGGATATCACCATCTATGGGGATGGAACACAAACCCGTTGTTTTCAGTATATTGACGATCTTATCCGGGGAATTACCGCTTTTATGGATACGCCTGACGGCGTGATTGGCCCCATGAACATGGGTAATGAGCAAGCTTTTACCATCAATGACCTGGCTCACATGGTCATTGAACTGACCAATTCAGGTTCAGGAATTATCTATCACCCTTTACCCGAAAATGACCCACCCGTCAGACAACCCGATATTGCCTATGCGAAAAAGCTGCTCGGCTGGGAAGCTACAATCCCTCTTCGGGAAGGACTGATAAAAACTATCGACTACTTCGATAAAGTCATGCAGGAAGCGTGAGATATCCTCGTCAGGTCAGGATATGCTTGCCGTTGCACGTAACTTTCGACTTCGCATTCTAAGATTATTTCCGGAGTTTATGAATTTTTTTGAACCAAAGCCGGGATGAAACCCTTATATTTGTATACAACTGTATAAAACATGGATATACCTCAACTAAATACCTTTCGTGAACTGTTGGAAAACAGTACAAAACGGTTTGCTTCCCGCTCTGCTGTCGGGTTTGTTAACAAAACGCCGCTAACCTATAGTGACGTGCATGACCGGGTTACGGATCTTACAACTAAACTGCTTGCCCAGGGTGTGCGCCCCGGTGACCGTGTAGCACTGCTTGGTCAGAACATGCCCAACTGGATTGTTTCCTACCTTGCTGTTACCTCCATGGGGGCCGTTATCGTTCCCATTTTAATTGACTTTACCTCTGAAGAAATCAACAAAATACTTGAGCACAGTGAATCCAAAGCAGTAATTGTGTCGACTAAACAGGTATACAAGCTGCATACCACCCTGCCACAAAACCTGAAGCTTGCCTTGCTTATGGATGATTTACAGCAGGTCAGCCTGGGTTCCATCGAAATGAATGGTTCGATTACACGTCTTGATACCCCGGTAGATGAACAGATACCCATGCCAGATGCCCCGGATGCAGACAGTCTGGCAGCGATCCTTTATACTTCGGGAACAACCGGCAAGCCCAAAGGGGTGATGCTCAGCCATAGAAATATTATTTCCAATGCGATCAACACGCTGGGGATACAAATGGTCTATGCCTCTGACCGTTTATTATCGGTATTACCATTACCCCACACCTATGAATGTACGATTGGCTTTGTGATTCCGTTTATGCAAGGTGCCTCCGTTTACTACCTGGAGAAGCCACCTACACCTACGGTATTACTTCCGGCAATGAATGAGGTAAAACCTACCATGATGCTTACCGTTCCCCTGATTATTGAAAAGGTATATCAAAACCGGGTTTTGCCAAAGCTCTCGGGAAATGCATTTATGCGCCAAATTAGCAAATCCAGACCAGTACAGAAAGTTTTTCACTACCTGGCAGGAAAGAAGATTTACAAGGCATTTGGTGGGCATTTGCGCTTTTTTGGTATAGGTGGGTCCAAGCTGAGTGCCGACACCGAACGCTTCCTCCGTGACGCACGGTTCCCGTATGCGATCGGGTATGGACTTACTGAGACATCCCCACTGTTGGCCGGATCCTCTGCTGAGCTTAGCAGGTACCGATCAACCGGGTTTGCTCTCCCCGGACAAAAGCTTGACCTGCTCGACCCTGATCCCGAAACCGGTGAAGGAGAGATTATTGCCAAAGGACCCAATGTGATGCAAGGCTATTATAAAGATCCCAAACAAACCAAAATGGTGTTTACCAAAGATGGTTGGTTTAAAACCGGAGATCTGGGCTGGTTTGACAAGGATGGTTATCTCTACATCAAAGGTCGCCTGAAAAATATTATTATAAGCTCCACCGGCGAAAATATCTATCCCGAGGATATTGAGGCTGTTATTAACAGCCAGAAACACGTCCTTGAGTCGCTGGTGTACGAAATGAAAGGGAAGCTGGTCGCCAGGGTGCATCTGAATTATGAGGAGATTGATCAGCGATACCATGAATTAAAAGAAAGTGCCGGACAGATGTATGAGCAGATTCAGGAAAAAGTCAAACATCGTCTGCATGAGCTGCAGCAAAAGGTGAATGCTCGCCTGAACCGCTTCTCCCGGCTATCTTTTCTTGAGGAGCAAAACGAGCCGTTTGAAAAAACACCCACCAAGAAGATTAAACGTTTTCTCTATCTCGATAAAAAGAATCAGGATTCCTGATGATATAACAAATCCGGACAGACTATATAAGGTAACCCGGATTGGTTCATGGAACATTGATATAATGTTTTCCATGAACCGATCCGGGTTTATCTATTACCTCAGGTACTTCAGGTCTTACCTGTAAGATTAAATCCTGCAGGTTAATCCTGCGCGTAGCTTTCTATAGGATCACAGGTGCAGATCAGGTTCCTGTCGCCATAGGCATCATCAATACGGGTGACCGGTGGGAAGTACTTGATCTCCTCCGACCAGGGCCTGGGCAATACAGCTTTTTCCCGGCTGTAAGGCTTGTCCCACTTGTCGCTTGTGGCCATGGCCACCGTATGGGGCGCATTCTTGATAACATTGTTCTCGACATCAGCCTGTCCTTCTTCTACTTCACGGATCTCTCCCCTGATGGCCACCATGGCATCAATAAAGCGATCCAGCTCAGACAGCGGCTCACTTTCCGTGGGTTCTACCATGAGTGTCCCCGGTACCGGGAAGGCCACGGTAGGTGCATGAAATCCATAATCCATGAGGCGTTTGGCAATATCAATGGCATCAATAGACACATTTCGCTTGAAGGGGTTCAGGTCGAGAATCATTTCATGCGCCGACCAACCGTTCCTGCCCGTATATAAGACCTTGTAATGATCTTCCAGGGAAGCTTTCAGGTAATTGGTGCTTAAAATCGCAATTTTTGTTGCCTCAGTCAGTCCGTGCCGTCCCAGCATCCTGATGTAGCCATAGGTAATTGGCAGGATAAAAGCACTGCCGTATGGGGCCGACGCCACGGCCGTAATGCCCTGCTTGTTTCCTGTTGATTGTAGCCCATGGGAGGGCAGCAAGGGTTTCAAATGTTCTTTTACACCGATAGGACCGACGCCCGGACCACCGCCGCCATGTGGTATGGCAAACGTTTTATGCAGGTTCAGGTGACACACATCCGCCCCGCAAATAGCCGGATTTGTATAACCTACCTGGGCGTTCATATTGGCTCCGTCCATATAGACCTGCCCGCCATTGTCGTGGATGATTTTGGTAACTTCCAGGATGTCCTCTTCGAAAACACCGTGGGTGGAAGGATAGGTTACCATGATGGCAGAGAGGTTATCCTTATGCTTCTCCGCCTTCTCGCGAAGATCATCCAGGTCAATGTTGCCGTTCTCATCGCAATTAACCACAACCACTTTGGTGCCTGCCATCACCGCGCTTGCGGGGTTCGTGCCATGGGCAGAGGAGGGGATCAGCGTCACATTGCGATGCCCTTCGCCTTTACTCTCCTGGTAGGCACGGATCACCATCAGACCGGTGAGCTCTCCGGAAGCCCCTGAATTGGGCATGAAAGATATGGCATCATACCCTGTGATCTCACAAAGATCCTTTTCGAGCCTGTCTATCAGCTCCAGATATCCGGCAGCCTGGTCTTCGGGGACGAAAGGATGAATGCCGGAAAACTCAGGCCAGCTAAGAGAGAATAACTCGGATGCAGCATTCAGCTTCATGGTGCAGGAGCCCAGGGGTATCATCGTACGGTTAAGGGCAAGGTCACGGTTCTCAAGCTTTTTGAGGTAACGCATCATCTCTGTTTCAGAGTGATAGGAATTAAAACAGGCTTGCTCCAGGAAGTTGCTCTGGCGATGCAGCCCCTCCGGGAAGGTGTCAATCTTTTCACATTCTGCAGGGTCGCAGACAAATTCGTTGAATGTTTTGTCAGCAGCTCCGGCAAACAGGGAAAGGATGGTGTTTACTTCTTCCAGGGATGTGGTTTCATCCAGGCTGATGCCGATATGCTTGTCGTCGATCCGGCGGAAGTTCATCTGCTTGTCAAGCGCCTTCCGGTGAATGGTTTCTGCCGATACATTGCCGGGCAACTGAATGAGCAGGGTATCGAAATAGTGTTCATTGATTTGTTTATACCCATATTTTTCTACTTCCGAGGCCAGCACACCGGTAAGGATGTTGATGTGGCGGGCAATCTGCTTCAGTCCATCAGGTCCGTGGTATACGGCATACATAGCCGATATTGATGCCAGGAGCGCCTGTGCGGTGCAGATGTTGGAAGTGGCGCGTTCGCGCTTGATATGTTGCTCGCGGGTTTGTAACGCCATGCGCAGGGCGTAGTCGCCGTTCTTATCCACCGACACGCCAATGATACGGCCGGGGATCGAACGTTTATATGTTTCTTTGGTGGCAAAATAGCCGGCATGCGGGCCGCCGTATCCCATGGGCACCCCAAAGCGCTGGGCCGAACCTACAACAGCATCGGCGCCCCATTCTCCGGGGGGTGTAAGCAGCGTAAGACTGAGCAGATCAGCCGCTACGGCTATACGTATATCCTTCTCTTTGGCTTTTTTAACAAAGTCGTTGTACCGGTGAATGGCGCCATAGGCATCCGGGTACTGTATCAGGGCTCCGAAAAAGCCCTCATTTAGGGTTATTTCATTGTGATCTTCAATAACAAGCTCTATTCCCAGGGGTTTGGCCCGGGTCTGCATCACCTCTATGGTCTGGGGAAAGCAATGGCGGGACACAAAAAATTTGTTGACACCCGCTTTGGCAGCTTTTCTCGAACGTGCGTTATAAAACATAAACATGGCTTCGGCCGCGGCAGTGCCCTCATCCAGTAAGGAAGCATTGGTCAGTTCCAGGCCTGTGAGGTCGGAGATCACGGTTTGGAAATTCAGCAATGCCTCCAGCCGGCCCTGGGATATTTCCGCCTGATAAGGGGTATATGATGTATACCAACCAGGATTTTCCAGAATGTTACGCTGAATAACCCCCGGTGTGATTGTATTGTAATAACCCATACCAATAAACGAACGGTACAGCTTGTTTTTGCTGCCAAGCTCCTTCAAATGCTGAATGTACTCATATTCATTTAATCCGTCAGGAAGGTCAAGGTCTTTGTTGAGACGAATGCTGGCAGGAATGGTCTGATCAATGAGTGTATCTGCTGACTCGATACCAATCTTTTTCAGCATGATGGATTCATCATCTTTCCGAATTCCGTTATGACGTTTAAAAAAATTATTTGTAATCATAGAAATATATTAGTTATTGATGTATACTGGTTATGATAAAATATCCGTGGTTACCGACTGATACTGCATAAACCAACCTTCTGTTGGAGTAACCACCACGCTATCATATTTGTTCATACGGTTACTTGCTGCTGTCTTTTTTTGCCTGTTTTGCCTGCTCCCGCCCGGCTCTGAGGGCTTCCAGGTTGGTATTCACTACCTCTTCGCCTTTTTTACCGAAAAGGAAGCGAACGGCATCTTCCAGTTGTGTGAAAGGGATATCGAGAAACGGGGTTGCAGCACCCAGGACGACCACATTGGCTGCTTTTTTTGATCCGATTTCGCCGGCAATGTGTCCTGCGTCAATGGCTACATGCTGTTTTAGTTTGGCAACTTCCTTCATAATATCATCCTTCTCCGGATAGTCGGGGATGTTGATGAAAGGTTCGGTGTTGGTGATCAGCCAACCTTTCGGACTAAGGTAAGGAAGGTACCTGAGCGATTCCATGGGTTCAACAGACAGGATCATGTCCGCCTTGCCATGGGGTATAAGATCTGAGGCAATTTCTTTAGAAGAGAGGCGCAGGTGTGATTGTACATCACCACCACGTTGACTCATTCCGTGAACTTCAGCTTGTTTGAGGTACAGGCCCGACTGAACAGCTGCATAACCAATGATGGCCGCAATGGAGAGGATCCCCTGTCCGCCAACGCCTGCCAGTATAATGTCATTTTTCATAAGTCTGATATATTAATGATGAAGGTCGTGATGATCTATTTGTTTTTGCTTTTTTCTTTAAACTTGTCACGCATTCTTTTGTTGAGGGTCTGAATGCACTCACGGCGGGGAATGACTACGGAGACGCCCTCATGGGCAAGCTCTTCTTTCAGAATATTTGTATTTTCTTCATGATTCTTTTTCAGTGGCTTAAGCACCCTGATATGTTCTTCTTCCACACCCACGCCTTTACAGATATCTTCGATTTTGTTGAGGGCTGATGAAGGTTGGCCGCCGGTCATGCCTGTTGTGGCGTTGTCCAGGATGATAACCGTTATGTTGGACTTATCGTTTACCGCATCAAGCAACCCGGTAATGCCGGAATGGGTGAATGTGCTGTCGCCAATAACAGCTATTGCCGGTTTCATACCGGCATCGGCAGCTCCCTTTGCCATAGTGATAGAGGCACCCATGTCGACGCAGCTGTTAATGGACTCATAGGGTGGCAGCGCGCTCAGGGTGTAACACCCGATATCCGAAAATACGCGGCCCTTGCCATAGTCGCTGACAGCCTCATTGAGGTCAAGAAAGCTGTCAATATGGGGGCATCCCTTGCACATGGAAGGCGGACGCCTGGCTACCAGCCCGGGAACTTCCGCTGTTTCCTCTTGTTCAAAACCAAGGGCCTTACTCACGATGTTTGGATTAAGCTCGCCGGTACGGGGTATTGTACCATCCAGCCTGCCATTGATCTCTTTACCGTAGTTGAGAAAACCGCGAAGCATCTCCTCGACCATCGGGTAACCCTCTTCCAGGACCAATATCCGGTAACATTCTTCATACAGTGTTTCAATATATTCATGTGGGAGCGGATACTGGGATATTTTAACTACGGGGTGGGGAATCTTCCTGTCGGGGTAGTTTTCCATAAGGTAGTTGTGAGCCAGTCCGCAGGCAATGATGCCTACTGAAAGATCATCCCCGTGGGTGTAAGTGTTATAAGGTGATGTTTCGGTGTCTTCCTGAAACAGTTCCTGGTTGTTCAACAGTTCCTGATACTGTTTCCTGGCAATGGCTGGTAACAGTACAAACTGTTTCATGTTTTCAGGCAGCTTAAACTTGTTTTGCGGCCGAAGCTCCTCTTTGCGGAATACACCCGACCGGCTGTGTGCCAGGCGGGTCGTGATACGCAGCATCACTGGGGTTTTGTACTTTTCGGACATATCAAAACCCTTGTGAACCATGTCATAAGCTTCCTGCTGATTGGATGGTTCAAGCACCGGTATCATGGCAAACTTGCCATAGAACCTGGAGTCCTGTTCGTTCTGTGATGAATGCATGGAAGGATCATCGGCCACAACAAAGAGGATGCCACCGTTAGCTCCTGTAATAGAGGCATTAATAAAGACATCCGCGGCGACGTTTAGACCGACGTGCTTCATGCAGGTCATGCTGCGCTTTCCGGCGTAAGACATACCCAGGGCAGCTTCAGCAGCCGTTTTTTCATTGGCACACCAATTGGCAACCACGCCGTTCTCTTTGGCCTCGGTATTGCTTTTCACATATTCAGTAATTTCCGTGGAGGGAGTGCCGGGATAGGCAAAAATACCCGACATGCCGGCATCTATTCCTGCCTGGGCAATGGCCTCATCGCCCAGAAGTAATAATTTATGCATAGTATTTTATTTTATGGTTGATAACAGAAATGGGCTATATTTTTTTAAAAAGAGTAAAAGATTGATTTTTGGTAAAAATACAAAACTAAGAAATCTTTGCGTTATTACTATCTTTGAATAGGTTTTGTAAAGGTTTTGTCTCAGCATGAACTTTCTGGCACATCTATATTTGTCGGGTGATGACCCCGATTTGATTATTGGTAACTTTATTGCTGATATGGTAAAGGGTCAGCAGATTAACGGCTATCATTCCGGTATAATCCGGGGTATTCGCCTGCACCGGATGATTGATGATTATACTGATCAGCATCCGGTTGTTGAAAAAAGCAAGGATCGCCTCCGCAAAAAGTACCGTTTGTATGCAGGTGTTGTGGTGGATATGTATTACGACCATTTTTTAGCTGTTCACTGGTCTGACTATTCTGATTATCGGTTGGATAAATACGTCAGCAAGGCCTATGCATTACTCAATGATCACATTTCTATACTGCCTTCCCGGGTCCGGTATATTTTACCCAAAATGATCGAATACAACTGGCTGGTAAATTATGCGGACCTTGAGTGCCTGCGCATCAATTTTGGTGGAATGGCCCGGCGAACCCCCTTTGAATCCGGGATGAGTGAGGCTGTCAATGATCTGGAGCAATATTATTCCCTGTTTGAGAATGAGTTTTCCCTGTTCTTCCCTGAACTGATCCGCTTTGTTGAACAGCAGGGGGTGTCTCAGGCACACCACCGTGGATAGCAAGGGCATTTTCTGACTGCTTTACCACAGGAACAGCTCTTCTAGTAATAAGCCGATCGTTTTAAGTAGTGATTGATGTAGTCATATATACCTTCTTTCAGGGAATAGAATTTTTCCGAATATCCTGCAAGGAGGAGTTTATCCATGCTGGCCTGTGTATAATACTGATAATTATCCCTGATATTCTCCGGTGTGTCAATAAAGTTGATTTGGGATTTCTTTCCAATGGCTTCAAAAATGGCTTCTGCCAGTTCCAGAAAACTACTGGCCCTGCCGGTCCCCAGGTTATAGATCCCCGGAGCGGGCTGTTGTGTCATCATGAAATAACAGACATTTACAACATCTTTACTATAGATAAAATCCCTCCGCTGTTCGCCGTGAGCGATATTTTCGCGGTGGCTTCTGAACAGGCTAACCTCCCCGCGGGTGTCTGCTTCCCTGAATAAATGAAGGATTGCTGATGCCATACGTTTTTTGTGATATTCGTTGGGGCCATAGACATTGAAAAATTTCAGCCCTGCCCAGTAGGGTGGCTGTGTCGCTTGTTGCAACGCCCATTTATCGAAGGAATGCTTGCTCTTTCCATAGGGGTTCAAGGGTTTCAGCTGTGCTATCAGCTCGTGATTGTCCGCATACCCATGTTCCCCTGCACCATAAGTAGCTGCTGATGAAGCATATACAAGGGGTACGCCGTAGACTGTGCAAGCTTCCCAGACCGATTTGGAATACTGAAGATTAAGGCGGTCGAAGATGGCTTTGTTTTGTTCGGCCGTGTTAGTCCTGGCTCCAAGATGAAAGACAAAAGAGACGTGGTGATGGTTTTGTTTGAACCACTCAAAAAAAGCCTCTCTGTTAACCTGCTTCCGAAATTGTTTACCGGCCAGGTTTTTCATCTTTTCAGGACTGGCAAAATCATCTACCAGGACGAGATCGCCATGTCCCTCCCTGTTTAGTTTACCTGCCAGGCAACTACCAATAAATCCGGCAGCACCGGTTATGACGATCATAATAAGTTTTTTGCAAAAATAAGCTTTTTATCAGTCGTTTTTGTTCGGCAACTCCAGCCCGTAACCGGAGGTCTTGTCTTCACGTTTCAACAAAAAGGCAAAAATTAAACCAAAGAACCCCAATACGGAGAATACCAGCATGGGGTTGGTATAATCCAATGGTTTGATCACTTCAGCGGTATGTTCGCCTTTGTCAAGGCCAAAATAGGCGGGATCGGCATAGGCCAGTCGACCCAGCCCCATCGGGATCTCAAATGACCCATCTTCTTCCAGGTAAAAACTTATACGTTCCTCCCATACCTCTTCATTGGTTTCGCGATCATAGAGATGGATGCTTCCACGCAATGTATTGCCAAAAAGATGGGCATGGCGTTGATCAACCCGTTCCCTGAAGAAATGTTCCTCATCAGCTGTAAATGCTTTATCCAACAGATGTACTTCTTCTGACCTGCGGCTGATAATAATCTCTGCATTATAGAGGTGCTCATCACTCAGCTGGGCGAAATCAACATTAGCTATAACGTCGCCATAGCCAAACCGGATATCAAATTGACCTTCATCATCGGTGGTAACCATGTGCATCTCACGCCATATCACATCACCACTGATGCTATCTTCGAACACGGAGGTGTTGACATGGATCGTCATGTTGGCGTTCGGTTCCTGTTGACGGTCAATATATGTACCGGTATATCGAAGGTCAGCCTCCTGTATTTCCTGGTATTGATTGGTTTCAATTTCTGTCCGGTAGAAAGGGTTAGAGGCATCAACCACCCATCCGATAATGATGGGAAAAATCCATAGTCCGATGTTTTGAACCGAGAACATGAACCCGTAGGCTGTTCCGATCTTACTTTGTCTGACAATTTTGGTAACGGCAGGCCACATGGCTGCAGGCACAAGTGAAAAGGCAATACCAAGGAGTACGATGGGTACCCTGGGCTCAATGTAGGTTTTGGCGAACATCAGGTGGGCAATGATCAGCAGTGCGGAGCCGAGGTACATCAGTGTGGCGCTTTTGCCCTTGTTGTCGGCAATCCACCCGAATAATGGTGTTAGTAATATCGTCCCATACATGAGGTAGGAAGTGACATCCCCGGCCAACTCTCGTGGCATGGAAAATTTATTCATCAGGAGGTCGGGGGCAAATTTCAGAAATGGGAAAACGGCCGAGTAGAAGGTGACACAGAGCAGGGTAATATAAATTACCGAGCGGTTGGTGACAAGGTCTTTCAGGTCTTTCCAGTGGAATTCGTCTTCCGGGTCTTTGGTGTCGATCTCTACCTGACGGTCAATTTTTACATCCAGGATCATGTAGATCAGGAAGGCAAGCAGGCCGAGCCATAGCAGCAGTGCACCAAACCAGATGGCTGTCGTCCATTCCGGGTATATCAACCTGGGAGAAAGGGTAAAAGCCAGTGCAGCTCCCAGGCGGCCAATGGCCAGGTTAAGACCTAATGCCAATGCAAGTTCTTTTCCTTTAAACCATTTCACAATTACTTTTGACAATACCACGATGCTGGTTTCAGCGCCAAGGCCGAAGATGAAGAACCCAAGCGACATCATCTTCAGGGCTGGTGAGTAGTTTGTCAGAAAGGAGTTCATGAAGTTATAGCCAAAGCCGCCATCGAGAAATGTGTCCGTTGCACCATAGGCCGTGATCGTACCACCCACAGCCATCAGGAAAACAAAAGAAAAACCTGTTATTCGTATGCCAATGCGGTCAAGGATGATCCCCCCGACAACCGCCATGGCTAAAAACACATTGGGAATGGAATAAGCCGAAATAAAAAAACCGTACTCTGCTGTGGTAAAACCCAGGTTCATACGGATTAAGTCTGCCAGCGGGGCAAGGGCGTCATAAAAATAATAGTTGGTGGCCATGCCAAAACTGGCTATTATCAATACAATCCACCTTGCTGTCTTCGATTCTCGAAGCGTTCTCCTGATGCGTGCTACCATGATGTGTTTTTTGTATTAAGATATGTTTGCATTAGAAAAATATGAGACCTTACAATGTGATTCCATGTAAAATACGTTTGTCTATTATAGCCTGCTTTTGATGTTGGTCAGGAAATCGTGCATCTTATTTAAAGTTTTGACAATTTCCAGGTCTTTCCTGATATCATCAGGGTTCTTTTTGATCTTTGCGGATGCCCCTTTCAACGTATATCCCCTTTCCTTTACAAGGTGATAAATCATGTGAAAATTGTCCACATCTTTTTGGGTAAATAGGCGGTTGCCTTTTTTGTTTTTATGCGGCCTGATAATATCGAACTCCTTTTCCCAGAAGCGGATAAGAGAAGTGTTAACGCCGAACATACGGGCTACTTCTCCGATAGGGTAGTAGATTTTTTCGGATCCCGGTTGTTCTTTCGCCATGGATAGGTGTTTTAGCGTCTGTCAATATAATTAAGACAGTGACTGGTTCACACGGGAAGCCCTTTCAATAATGATTTCGAATTCAGCAGGAGTAAGGTCGCTATAAAAATAGTGTACCGGGTTGACGGTGTTTCCGTCACGTTGAACCTCATAGTGGAGATGGGGTGCTGTGGATGTGCCTGTGTTGCCAACTTTGCCAATTACTTCCCCTCTTGTTACCTTTTGTCCCGGACGTACATTATATTCGCTCATGTGCGCATAAAGGGTTTTATAGCCATAACCATGATCGATAACAACCATACGTCCGTAACCATAATTGTTTCGCTCTACTTTTTCGACAATGCCGTCGCCTGTTGAGTAAATAGGTGTGCCTGTGGGGGCGGTAAAGTCGACACCCGTATGCATACGCATGGTTTTATAAATAGGGTGAATGCGACGGCCATAACCGGACATAAGTCTTTTGGTTCCTTTTTCTAATGGCACAATGGCCGGAATGGATGCCAACATTTCAGCTTTATTCTGTGCCATGTCAAAAACCTCATCATATGACTTTGACTGGATATACAGCTGACTGGCAAGTTGATCCATTCGTTGCATTGTCCTGGACATCAATTCGCTGTTCTGGTATCCGGCCAGATGAGAATAACGGTCGGTACCACCAATGGCCGCATCGCGGACAGTTCGGGGGATGGGGTCTGCCTCAAAAATTACGCGGTAAATTTGATCGTCACGTTCCTGAATGTCTTCCAGTACATTTGTAAGGACATTCAGCCGGTCGTTAAGTATTTCATATTGCACCTGAAACTGGTCTATCTCCCTTTGGAGCATACGCTCCCTGGGGGAATCAAAAAACGTAAATCCAATGAAAAGAACAATGACGGAGAAGACAAGTCCGGCCAATGCGTATCTCAAAAAAACTTTAAACTTATCCCAAAAAGATCGTTTTACAGGTTCAACCTGTAAGGACTTTGTGTTGAAACGGTAGTGAACTTGACTCATATCAGTTGTTGATCAGTGAATAGTAATATTATAAGGTATTACAAAACGCCTGTATGGTTTGATTCTGCGCTCACAAACCCCAAAGTTAAAAAAATCATGTAATTTTGCCATGATTAGGAAAAATAAATTGCGTTTTTTTATACATGAAATCCTCAGAAGTTCGTAAATCTTTCCTTCGCTTTTTTGAGCGAAAAGGGCATGCAATCTATAGTTCCGCGCCAATGGTGGTCAGGAATGACCCTACTTTGATGTTTACCAACGCCGGAATGAACCAGTTTAAGGATATTTTTCTTGGGAATACCGTTCCGGCTCAAAACCGGGTGGCGAATTCTCAGAAATGCCTGCGCGTATCAGGTAAGCATAATGACCTGGAAGAGGTAGGGCATGACACCTATCACCATACCATGTTTGAAATGCTCGGTAACTGGAGCTTCGGGGATTATTTTAAGAAAGAAGCCATTGCCTGGGCCTGGGAACTTCTGACAGATACCTATGGAATAGACAAGGACCGTTTGTATGCCACTGTTTTTGAAGGCTCACCCGATGAAGGCCTGGAAGAAGACAAAGAAGCTTATGATCTTTGGAAGCCTTTCCTGCCTGATGAGCGTATCCTTTACGGCTCCAGAAAGGATAATTTCTGGGAGATGGGTGAAACAGGACCCTGTGGCCCTTGTTCGGAGATACATGTCGACTTGCGCAATAATCGTGACCGCAAACAGGTTGACGGGGCCACCCTGGTCAACCAGGATCATCCTTTTGTCATTGAGATATGGAACCTGGTATTTATTGAATTCAACCGAAAGGGCGATGGTAGTCTGGTGACTCTTCCGGCCAAACATGTTGATACGGGTTTGGGCTTTGAGCGCTTGTGCATGGTGCTTCAGAACAAAAATTCAAACTATGATACCGACGTCTTTCAACCTTATATTCAATTTCTTTCAAAACTGACAGGGGTTCCGTACGGAAAAGACAAGGAATCCGATATTGCCATGCGTGTGGTTGCTGACCATCTGCGTGCTGTGGCTTTTGCCATTGCCGATGGAGAGCTGCCCTCTAATACCAGGGCGGGTTATGTGATACGTCGTATCCTGAGAAGGGCGATTCGTTATGGCTACACCTTCCTGGAAATGCGTGAGCCCTTTGTGAACCAGCTTGTGCCTGTACTGGTAAAGCATATGGGAGAAGCTTTTCCGGAACTGAAAGCCCAGCAGGACCTGATCAAAAAGGTCATTGCCGAAGAAGAGCAAACATTCCTGCGAACCCTCGAAACCGGAATCCAGAAGTTTGAACAATATCTGGCTGCCAGGCCTGAACGCAAAGTGGTGGATGGTGGGTTTGCATTTGAACTGTTTGATACTTATGGCTTTCCGATTGACCTGACTACGTTGATGGCCAGGGAAAAAGGCAGGGAAGTGGATCTGGAAGGTTTTGAAAAAGGTATGGCTGCCCAGAAGTCACGCAGCCGTAGTGCCGCCACGGTAGAAACGGGTGACTGGATCGAGATCAAGCCCTTTAGTGAAAAGACCCGCTTCCTCGGTTACGAGGAACTTGAAACAGAAGCCGAGGTTATTAAATACAGAAAGGTCACAAGCAAAGGGAAAACACTATACCATGTTGTACTGAGTCAGACTCCCTTCTATGCCGAATCTGGCGGCCAGGTAGGTGATCGTGGCTGGCTGGTGATCAATGGCGAAAGCTACCCTGTTATCGACACCCAGTATGAAAACGAGCTGACCATACATGTCTTGCCAAAGTTGCCGGATATCGTGCCGGAAAAGGTAAAGGCCGTTGTTGATGGCCACAAACGGCGGCTTACAGCCAATAACCATACGGCTACCCATCTGCTGCATGCGGCCCTGAAAGAAGTGCTGGGCAGCCATGTACAACAGAAAGGATCCCTGGTGAATGATCAACGCCTGCGTTTTGACTTTTCCCATTTCGGTAAGATGACCATGGAAGAGATTCGTGCCGTGGAGGATATTGTGAACGACAAAGTGCGTGAGAATATAGCCATGGATGAACACCGCGAAGTTACCATGGAGGAGGCCAATGATATGGGGGCAATCGGACTGTTTGGCGAAAAGTATGAAGATAAGGTGAGGGTGGTTGCCTTTGACTATGATTTTTCTTCTGAACTTTGTGGTGGCACCCATGTGAAAGCTACCGGTCAGATCGGCCTGTTCACAATCGTTTCGGAAGGAGCGATAGCTGCAGGAATCCGCCGGGTCGAAGCCGTCACGGGCAAAGCTGCCGAACAGTATATGCAGTCAAGGATTGATGAGCTGAATGCCCTGAAAGACCTTTTGAAATATCCAAAAGATGCTGTTAAGACTTTGGAGCAAATCCTGCAGCAACATGATGAGATGAAGCGCGAAATTGCATCCATGCAGCAGCTTCGTCTGCAACAAATAGCAGATGACCTGTCTAAGCAAGCAGAAACCGTCAACGGGATTAATTTTATCGCCACCCGTCAGCAGATGGATCCCAAAACCGCCAAAGATCTGGCTTTTCAGATGAAGAGCAATGTCAAAGACCTTTTCCTGGTCATTGCGCATGTAGCTGATGGAAAACCTGGTATTACACTGTTGATTTCTGAAAACCTGGTGAAGGAAAAAGACCTGCATGCCGGTAACCTGGTAAGGCAGTTGGCTACCCATATTAAGGGTGGTGGCGGAGGTCAGCCATTCTTTGCTTCGGCCGGCGGAAAAGATCCGGACGGTCTCGATAAGGTGTTGGATGAAGCCAAAAAAGCTGTTGCAGAAGCATAAGGCACCGCAAGTCTGTCAATAACGACGGCAGAAGACTTTGAACGTACAATACTTGCAACGGTCTTCATCCTCCGTCTGAGAAAAAGGTGTTGCCGGGTCCATGATCTCCTTCAGCAAACCCTGTAACGATACTTCAAATTCAGCCAAATCACTTTTCTGAAGAATACCTTTCCCGCCTGGATGTTTCATGGTCTGTAATCCCACCGAAGGATTACGTGTAGATATGATCCCCGGTTCAATATACCGGATGTCCGGAAAATTTTTATGATACAGCCAGGCATAACAGAGCAATTGGAAGTTCCTCGCTTTGTCACTGTTTGTAAACGGTGCCGCCCACTCCTGAAAACGTAATTCGGTCGGTTGTATCTTGCCGGTTTTGTAATCAATAATACGAACGACCCCACCATGACGGTCAATACGGTCGGCCTTGCCTTTCATGTGTATGGTGCCATCGTGATAAGGAGTGCTGCCTGCCTGAATGTCGGCTTCCAGTTTGTACTCCAGTGACTCCAGGGTGACAACAATATTTTTTTCGGCCGCCTGTGTCAGCTCCGATTTTTCCGCCACAAGAATATTCTCAAGGTAGCGCCTGATCATATGATACAACAGCAGGTTCTTGCCCTGATGAATGTTTCCGCCGCTGTATTCCCTGGCAAATAGCCGGCTGAGTGTATCCGCCAGACTGCTGGCCATGTTATCTATGATCGCAACGGTTAACGTCTTCCCGGTATATGGCTTATATAGCTCTTCGAGGACGCCATGGACGATATTGCCGATGGTGGTTGCCTCAAGGGTCTCTTCCACCGCCTCTGTTTCGTCAAGTCCTGCCAGTCGTTCAAAATAAAACTGTAAAGGGCAGTTGATGTATTTGCTTAGCGCAGAAGGAGAAAATCCTTTCTGTGCTGCTTTGGAAAGATCCCGGAGGATGTTGTCCGTCTTTTCGATAATTACTGCCTCTTCTTTTTTATTCACCGGAGCCGGCAGGGAGATAATCTCTTCACGGATGTGTATCGACGGATTATAATCCGGCAGCTCGTATTGAAGCTGGGTGATAAACCGGCTTTTTTCGCTGGTACCAATGTCTTGTGATTGTGTGTTGTAGATGATATAGATATTCTCTGCCCGTTGTAATAGTCTGTAGAAGTGATAGGCATAAATGGCATCCTGGTCGTGATACACCCTAAGACCAAAAGAGCGCTTGACCTCGTAAGGGATAAATGAATGACTTGCTGTGGGCTTTGGCAGGATACTTTCATTGGCCGAAAGCAGGATGACATTGGTGAAGTCGAGGCTTCGTGTTTCCAGCATCCCCATCACCTGCAGTCCTTGCAGGGGTTCTCCGCTAAAGGAGAGCCTGGATTCGGCGGCGGCCTGTTTTAATAAACGTTGCACTGTTTTGAGGTCTTTGATAAAAGCATAATCCTGCAGGTATGCTTCCAGACGCCTTAACAACGTAGCAAAGCTGTATAAGGATTCAAAATCAGCAAAAAAGGGGGTGTTCACAATATCCTTACCCTGACTGGCGGCCTTCTCCCTGAAAAGCCGGTCAAATGTTCCGGTAAGTTCTAACAGGTCAGAAATCATACCTTCCGGTTTTTTTTGCCTGTTTTTCTGTAAGAAAGAGAAAGCACGGGCAAATCCTTCAGGGTCGGGCGAAAAACGTTTCAACGTGTCAAAGGTACAGAAGCTCTGGTTGGATGCATTCAGGTTTTGTGTCAGTGTACTGGTGTATGTTTCCCCGTGATCTGTATCCCATAAGAGACTGCTGCTGCTATTGGAAAACAGCCGGTATATATCTTTATGATAATAGGACGGGCCGTCCTGACGCTCATGATTGCCCGGATCCGCATTCAGCTGCAGCTGGACAAGGGCGTCGAAGAAGTCGAACATGTTGGTTTTGGAAAGGGGATAGCCCATCGTGACATTAATATCCTGAATGTCCGCCGGTAGTGTGTTCAATACCGGAATCAGCAGGTTTTCATTGGCAAGCACCAGGGCAGTATGTTCATCCCCGGTAAGGGCGGCTTCATTTCTGAGGAGATTGCCGGCAAGCCTGGCCTGGTTTACGTTTCGGGCAATACCCAAAACGTGTATATTTTTTGGGGCATGTTTAAAATAACCGCTTTGCGCAGCAGGGGCCGGCAGGTTGAACTTTTTTCTGTATTGCCGTATGAAACGCCCGGCTTCGTGCTCCTTATCTTCGGTATAAAATGGGTCTTCGTCCGTAAGGTATTCCGCTTTATCTTCTTTCAGTAGGGTGCTAATGATCGTTTCTTCAGCCCCGGTGAGTGCATTAAATCCTGCGAAGATGGTTGTGTGGCGGGGTAGTTCCGCCGTGCCTTCAACCACCATGTTTGCCGCATGCCGTGATGAAAGGCCCTGCCATGCCAGGTTCCTTGGTAACAGGCGCTCGCTAAACTTGTTGTGATACACCTGTATCTTTTTGATGAAATCCAGGTATTGTTGCTGGAATGGAGTAAGTGGCGATCCGTCCGGGTTCCAGGTGTCGATATAGCGAATATCCTGCAGGTAGGAATAGAGCTTGTCCGGATCTGCCATGCTGTTGTCGATGTCGTCAAAATCACGGATCAAAACGGGCGACCATTGCAGGAAGCTGTCGATGCTTTCTGCCTGCCCTTTTTCCAGTTCCTGATAAACGGTATAGAGCTCAAATTGTAGTCCGATATTATCCGGGACTGTATACCCGGATATCCGGTTGATGAAATCCTCAATGCTGAGAATTTCAGGTGCCCACGCAGGCTTGTCTATAGCTGCCGCGAAATATTTTCGAATAAACAAACCCGCCCGGCGGTTCGGGGTGACAATACAGATCTCCCCGGTTTCATCAGGATATTTTTTCAGGATGTGACGGGTTACTTGATCCAGAAATGCTTCCATGGTTGCTGTCGGTTATTGATTCATGATATCCTGTGGTTATCGTCAGATGGTTGTCCGGAAAGAGAGCATTCGTAAAGTTTCCCTGCAAAAGTACGATTTTTTTATCCCCTTCTTCCCAGGCCGGGGCATCTTGATTTACCCGTTCTCTTTGGTGATTTATTGAAGTAAAAAGCCTATTTTTGTTATATGGAACGATGCTGCAAGTGGAATAAACCACAATGAACCCAATGCATGTTCTATGGGATCAACTTTTTGATATGGAAGAGATTATCTCTTTTTTCAATAAACCAGGTTAAACATTAAAACCCCATAAGGATGAACACACAAAACGTTACGGATATTTTAAAGCAGGCTATTATCATGGAACACAGGGGTAAAGCCCTGTATGAACAAGTGGCCGAACAGACAGGCAATGAAGAGGTACGCAAGATCTTTCGCATCATGGCGGATGAGGAACAAACCCATATTGACTTCCTTCAGAAACAGTTATCGCATTATAACAGTAAGGGAATTTTTGATAAGAATGACCTGGAGAATGCTCCTGGTCATGATGTTATTGCCAATACTATTCTTACCGATAAGATGGTTGAGGATATCTCAGGCTCCGGGTTTGAAGCTGCTGCTATCTCTGCTGCCATTGACATGGAGAATAAGTCTGTGGAAGTGTATGCAAACCGGGCAGCTGAAACTGCTGACCCCAACGAGAAAGAGTTGTTCGAATGGCTGGCCGACTGGGAAAAAGGCCATCACAAGTTGCTGATTGACCTCGACCGGCAGCTGACAGAGAAGATATGGTATGATAACAATTTCTGGCCGTTTTAAGAGACTGGAGTCCCGGCACCTTTTAGCTTTTAAGGTTTTTATTTTCTGTTATAAAAATTACCGGTATGAAATCACCTAATGTGACCAAGGTCACCACCCATGTGTTGCAGGAGATGAAGCTCCGGGAGGAGAAGATCTCTATGTTGACAGCTTACGATTATTCCATGGCACGACTTGTAGACCAGGCCGGCACAGATGTTATCCTGGTCGGGGATTCTGCCGCCAACGTGATGGCCGGTTACAAAACCACGTTGCCTATCACCCTGGATGAAATGATCTACCATGCCGGCTCGGTCATGCGTGCGGTAAAGCGTGCACTGGTCGTGGTCGATATGCCGTTTGGTACGTATCAGGGGAATAGCCTGGAGGCACTCCTGTCGGCCATTCGTATTATGAAAGAGTCTAATGCCAATGCGGTAAAGATGGAGGGTGGCCGTGAGATCCTGGAATCTGTCGATCGTATCCTGTCCGCCGGCATTCCCGTAATGGGTCATCTGGGCCTTACGCCGCAATCCATCAATAAGTTTGGTACTTATGTGGTGCGTGCCACCCAGGATGAAGAAGCCAAAAAGCTGGTGGAGGATGCACAAATGCTGGCCGAAGCCGGCTGTTTCGCCCTCGTACTTGAAAAGATCCCCGCGGCATTGGCCGAAAAGGTGACCCGTGAGGTCAAGATCCCTACCATCGGGATAGGCGCCGGCAGCAATGTGGATGGACAGGTGCTGGTCCTGCATGACATGCTGGGCATCAATAAAGATTTTTCTCCGCGGTTCCTGCGCCGCTATCACGACCTTTCAACGGAGATCACGAACTCCCTGGAAAGTTACATCCGTGATGTGAAGAACAGGGATTTCCCAAACGACCAGGAACAGTATTAATCCCCGTTTCCATGGCTATCACAGATCTTTCCGCACGGGTGCTGTATGAAGACAACCACCTCATTATCATCAACAAGCGCCCGTCAGAAATTGTCCAGGGCGATAAAACAGGTGATGCCCCTTTAGGTGAGCTGGTAAAGTCTTATCTCAAAGAGAAATACAATAAGCCCGGGAATGTTTTCCTGGGGGTGACCCACCGTATTGACCGTCCGGTAAGCGGGGCCGTTATATTTGCCCGAACATCCAAGGCCCTTTCAAGGATGAATGCGCTGCTGAAAGAGCAGGGGATTACCAAAAAGTACTGGGCGGTCGTTCAGCAACAACCACCGGCTGATGAGGAAACCCTTACACACTTTCTGAAAAAGAATGAGAAGCAGAATAAGTCGTATGTGGTTAAATCCACCACGGCCGGTGCAAAGAAGGCTGAGCTGAGATACCGGATAATCGGCCGGAGTGATCGTTACTTTTTGCTGGAGGTGGAGCTCCTTACCGGCAGGCATCATCAGGTACGGGCTCAGCTCTCTGCAATTGGCTGTCCCATTAAGGGAGACCTTAAATATCATTTCGACCGCTCGAACCAGGATGGGAGCATCCACCTGCACGCCCACTCGGTGTCGTTGACTCATCCGGTCTCCGGGAAAACGCTTTCTGTTATCGCACCCACTCCTCCGGATGATAACCTTTGGCAGGCCTTTGAGAAGCTGACAGGTGAATAAGGCCAGGGATGTCACCAGGCGGCGTGGTCAAAGGCTTAGTCACAAGCTTCCGAAGGTGTTACCAGAACAGATGTTACCAGAACAGATGTTACCAGAACAGATGTTA
>JAWLDT010000014.1:47104-49331 GCA_041686485.1 Bacteroidales bacterium
TGTTACCAGAACAGATGTTACCAGAACAGATGTTACCAGAACAGATGTTATCAGAATGGGCTGTTAAACTCGCTGAATGGCGGCGCCTGCCTGTCTTTTTCAGAAAGCACGGGTTCTGACGTTTCCCAGTCGATGCCAAGGTCGGGGTCATCCCATCTGATGGTGTATTCAGAATCTTTATGATAGGCATGGGTGCACTTGTAGAGGAAGATGGTGTCATCTTCGAGTGTCCTGAAGCCGTGTGCAAAACCCTGCGGAATATAAACCATCCGGTGGTCGCCGGCATGAAGCTTTATCTTAAAGTGTTGACCAAAAGTGGGTTCGTTACGCCGCAGGTCAACGGCCACATCCAGGACAGCGCCTTTCACCACGCGGACCAGCTTGCCCTGGGCATGCGGCGACAGTTGCAGATGTAGTCCGCGGATCACATTGCGTACCGAACCCGATTGGTTGTCCTGGGCATAATCAGCCGGTATTCCAGCTTTGACAAAAACATCCCTGTTCCAGGCTTCAAAAAAATATCCTCTGTCGTCCGAAAAAACCTTTGGTTCTATAATGACAAGGCCATTGAAGCTAGTCTTATTGATGTCCATGGTACAAAAATTAAATATGTATCACTTCATCGTAGGCTGCTGCAGCGGCTTCCATGATGGCTTCCGACATGGTCGGGTGGGGGTGAACGGACTTGATCATTTCATGGCCGGTAGTTTCCAGTTTGCGGGCCACCACGGCCTCTGCGATCATTTCTGTCACGTTTTCACCGATCATGTGAACACCCAGCAGTTCTCCGTATTTGGCATCAAAAATGACTTTCACAAAACCATCTTTTGTACCGGCGGCATTGGCTTTACCGGAGGCTGAGAACGGGAACTTCCCGACTTTGATCTCATAACCGGCTTCTTTGGCTGCCTTCTCGGTATAGCCGACAGATGCCACTTCCGGAATGGAATAGGTGCATCCCGGAACGTTGTTATAATCCATGGGCTCCGGATTCTTACCTGCGATCTTTTCCACACAGATAATGCCCTCGGCAGAAGCCACATGGGCCAGCGCCGGACCTGGTATCACATCACCAATGGCATACACACCCTCCACATTGGTACGGTAGAAATCATCCACCTTGATCTTTCCTTTTTCGGTGGTGACCCCTGTTTCTTCCAGTCCGATATTCTCGGTATTTGGTGTAATGCCCACCGCTGACAATACCACATCAGCCTCCAGTTTTTCTTCTCCCTTTTTGGTTTTTACCGTCAGCTTGCATTTCTTGCCGGAAGTGTCTACCGACTCTACCGAGCTGTTGGTCATTACTTTGATCTTCGCTTTCTTGAAGGAGCGTTCGAGCTGTTTGGATACCTCTTCGTCCTCCAGTGGCACAACGTTGGGCATAAACTCGATCAGTGTTACCTTGGTCCCTATTGCGGCGTAGAAGTAGGCAAACTCTGCCCCGATAGCACCGGATCCTACAACAACCATGGATTCCGGTTGTTTTTCCAGGGTCATGGCTTTGCGGTAACCAAAAACTTTTTTGCCGTCCTGCTTGAGGTTGTCCAGCTCCCGGCTGCGGGCACCGGTGGCTATCAAAATATTACCGGCTTCGTACTCGGTTGTTTTACCGTCTTCCCCTGTTACCGATACCTTCTTGCCCGACATCACTTTGCCGTGGCCAGGGATGTGATCAATCTTATTTTTCTTAAAGAGATATTGAATCCCTTTGCTCATACCGTCAGCGACATTGCGGCTTCTTTTCACCATAGCCGGCATATCGGCTTTGGGTTCACTGTCGAGCTTGATGCCATAGTCGGCGGCATGCTGAAGGTATTTAAACACCTGGGCGCTTTTCAAAAGGGCTTTCGTAGGGATGCAACCCCAGTTCAGACAAACGCCTCCAAGTTCTTCTTTTTCTACAACCCCAACCTTCATTCCAAGCTGGGAGGCCCTGATAGCTGCTACATATCCTCCCGGGCCACTGCCCAATACAATTAGATCATATTTCATAATGCTTCTGTTTTTTTTGATTGCAATTGCTAAGGTAAGAAAAAAGCCGGATGGTTGAATCTCAAATTCGCTTCCCCGCATCTTCTGGTCCGCTCGACCCACTGCAACTCACACGTACTGAAATTGTTTCATGTGTTTATATTTTTGTAACTATCTGTTATTTAGCCTTATGTGGTTGTATTTAAGCTTCAGTGCGCACGGGTACGCAGCCCAAGTGCTGCGGCTACCACTG
>JAWLDT010000015.1:0-47232 GCA_041686485.1 Bacteroidales bacterium
GTTCACCGTTCACTGTTCACCTAAGAAGGTAGTCTCTGTTTTCTCGAATAACCGGGATCTTCGACAATGGAGGTCTCCTCTGATATCCTGGTTGGCGCACATGGCTGTTGAAGTTACTGTCTGGCCATACGGGTGAACAGCAGGATCAGCGCCAGTCCGCCGATGACAGAGAGGATGACGGGCAGCACCATGGGATCCTGTCCATACAGAGAAGCGTATTCCCATGGGGAGATGCTTCTTTCCAGGAAGGGGACCTCTTCGCCGGCACTGTTCAGACGGGTTTCCAGCACTTGTTTCCAGGGCCATAATTTGTTCAGTGAACCTGCCATAAAACCGGATAACAAAGCCAGCGTACCGTTGGGGTATTTTCTGAAAAACCATCCAATAATATTGGAAAAACCGATAACACCTAACACCCCACCTACGGCAAACACAACGATTACCGATATATTCAGGTCTCTGACAGCATTCAGCATATACTCATATTTACCGAGCAACACCAGGATAAAGGCGCCGGATATGCCTGGCAGGATCAATGCACAAAGAGCAATACTGCCGGATATAAACACAAACCATAAGGTTTCCGGGGTGGTGGCCGGGGTGGCGACGGTAATGTAATAGGCCAGTAAGAGGCCAAATAACAACCATCCTGCCTGCAACCATGACCATCTGTTGATCTTGCCCAAAACATAGATGACACTGCCGATGATCAGACCGAAAAAGAAGGCCCACACCAGCATGGTATGATGGTCGAGCAGCCAGGATATTAACCGGGCCAGCGAAAAGATGCTGACAAGGATTCCGGTAATAACGGCCAGGAGAAAAGGGCCGTTGACCTTCTTCCAGGCACTGGCGATTCCTTCCCGGAAAAGGGTTTTGAAGAGACCTGCATTGACTGACCGGATACTGTCGATCAACTCTTTATAGATGCCTGTAATAAATGCGATGGTCCCGCCTGAGACACCGGGCACCAGATCGGCTGATCCCATTACCATACCACGTAACCCCAGTAACAGATAATCACCCGGCGATCTTTTTCTCATCTTCAAAATAGTTTGGCATAACTGTAATACTCAGGCTGCAGCGGCTTTGGCCGGTCATGTCTGTTTCGAAAGGAAATGTTCAGGTTCTTTGTTGTTTCAGCTCCTCGGGCAGGAACGTGAAGAAGGTATCACCGCGGAGCCCCAGCCTTAAAGTTTCGAGGGCTGCCACCGAATCCGGGGAAATGTTCCCCAGGTTCACATTCGCACCTGATTGCCGGATAAACCAGACTTGTTGCTGTTTCAGGGGTGCTTCCCAGATGATCTTCTCTGCCGGGACATGTGTTTGAATGAGCTCAATCAGGTTTTCGTCAGCAGAGCCATTTTGACCATATATCCCCACGGTGCCGCTTTCGCGGGCCTCCGCAATAACATAACTGCTCCCTGCCGCCAGTTCGGCTGTCATGGAGCCTGTCCACTCTTCATTGCTTATATGAACACCGGCATCTTTGGCACCCACTTCCGATAAAACAAGATAGTCTTTGGTAAGCCGGCTGATAAGATGACATTTTTCCTCATGCGGGAGTTCGATCGAACCATCCGACACTTCTGCCGCATCGCATCCCAGGGCATCGATATACCGGCGGTAATCATCGAACTGGTCGCGAATCAGAAACGCTTCAAACAAGGTGCCGCCAACAAAAACTTTGATATCATGATTGCGGAAGAGCCTGACTTTTTCTTTGATCTGCCTGCCTACCATGGATGTGCCAAAGCCCAGCTTGATATAATCAATCAAATGTCCGGCACTGTCGACAAGGTCCATGGCCTGTCTGATTCCAAGCCCCTTGTCCATAACCATGGTCGCACCCGATAGCCTCGGCTTCTTTTCTCTGTGCGGAAGTAAGTGTAGTTCCATTCCTCACATTGTATTTAGTTAACATATTGCTTGTCTTACCAACACTAGCTTTTCAGGGTATCTGCCACTTCCATGAATTCCGGCATACCGGTTAGCCGTGGAAAGCGATTCAGCAGGTGGTTAAGGCCTTCACTGTCGTTGATATATGCTTCTTCCAGGCAAAGTGTACCTTCTTTGGTTTTGCCTTGCATGAAAAGCACGGCAGCCAGCGAATAAAACATATTATTATGGTTTGGGAGGGTTTTCATGCCTCTTTTCAGTACCTCGTGGGCGTTGTCTGTTTCGGATACACTGATAAGCGCTTCAGCATATTCAAGCCAGGTTTCTTCATCATTGGGTTTAATCTCGAGGGCCTTTTCATAGGCTTCCCTGGCTGCATCATGCTGCTTGAGTAAAAACCGGGCATTGGCCAGCAAGCACAGATAACTCACATTTCCGGGGTCAAGTGATAACCCTTTCTCAAAATAATGAATCGCTTTTTTTACGCTGCCATTTTCCATTTCGCAAATGGCTATGCCGATCCAGGCATCCGAAAACTCAGGATCCAGGCGTGTCGTTTGCAGATAATATGCCCTGGCATGGAAAAAGTCTTCGAGTTTTTCATGACATTCTCCGATATAATAGTATTTCATTGCATCCGTTTCATCATCAGTGATGGATGCTTTATAAGCGGAGATAGCATCTTCGTAACGATTCATCAGGTTAAGCGTATAGCCTTTATGGAACCAGGCATGCTCATGATATTCATCAATGGCCAGACAATAATCCATGGCATCGATAGCTTTTTCATAGAGGCCGGCATTTACAAATGAAACGCCAAGGTTGAACCATGCCTCTGTGCTGTAGGGGTTACGTTCCAACAAGCGCTGAAAAAATCCGATGCCTTCTTCAGTGAGCGAAAGCAGGTCAAAGCAATATGCTGCCTCGTAGATGGCCAGGTCATTGTCCGGGTTTATTTCCAGTGCCTTATTAAGATACTCGATGGTTTTATCAAAGTTGCCCAGGTTTTCGTATTCGATGGCGATGTTGCAATATACAAAATCAGGCTCCTCCGAATCAAAAACGGCTTTATTGTACTCTTCAATGGCCTTTTCAAAATGATTCATTTGGGAGTAGATAGCCCCTTTGGTAAGGTAGATGTCGTGATTGGAAGGGTCGAGTTTTTCAACCGTATCCAGCAATGCCAAAGCACGGTCTTCATTGTTGAATGAAGCCAGCAGCCGGGCTTTTTTTATCATGAGCGGAACAGAGCCCGGGTGGAGTTTACATGCATATTTAGCGGCTTGTAAGGCTTTTTGGTTCGCGCTGAATAAGGTGTAATAATCGATAATTTCTTCAAAGTCATCCACATCAAAATATATAGAAGCCTTTTGTGAAGAAAGTGTCTCGTACGCTTTTACCTGCCAGGGTAAATTGTTGTCCATGTCTATTTTCATAATGGCAAAAGAAAAACATGTGGCTGCAAACAGGAAACGATCCATTCGCAGTTATATGTCAATGCAAAGGTAACAAAAAACCAACTGGTTTTGACAAACTGCTTGTCCGTTTGTTTTAGAAACACGACCGTTTTGCCTGTGAAAATAATAGAATAAATCGTATTTTTGCAAAAAAATAGTAGTATATATATGTTTGATAATCTTAGTGATAAATTAGAGAAGGCGTTTAAGGTCATCAAAGGCCAGGGTCATATTACGGAAGTGAATATCGCTGAGTCGTTGAAAGATGTTCGGCGTGCCCTGGTGGATGCGGATGTTAACTACAAGATAGCCAAATCCTTTACAGAGAAGGTTAAAGAGAAGGCATTGGGTCGTGACGTATTAACGGCGGTTTCTCCCGGGCAGTTAATGGTAAAGATTGTCCATGAGGAACTGACCGAACTTATGGGGTCGACTCACGAAGAGCTTAACCTGAAAGGCAATCCATCCATCATCCTGATAGCTGGTTTGCAGGGTAGTGGTAAGACTACTTTTTCGGCCAAACTTGCCAAATACCTCAAGGATAAAAAGAGCAAAAAAGTGCTGGTTGTGGCCGGGGACGTCTATCGTCCGGCAGCCATTGAGCAGTTGCAGGTGCTTGGCGGGCAGATTGATGTTGAAGTGTATACCGAGGCTGGCGTAAAAGATCCGGTGGCGATCTCCAAAAGAGCACTGAATCATGCCAAAACCATGGGACATCAGGTAATGATCGTGGATACCGCCGGGCGACTGGCCATTGATGAGGAGATGATGAATGAGGTTGCATCCTTGAAAAATGCGCTTAAGCCTCATGAAACCCTCTTTGTGGTGGATGCCATGACCGGACAGGATGCCGTGAATACGGCCAAAGCCTTTAATGAGCGTCTGGATTATGAAGGCGTTGTACTGACCAAGCTCGATGGTGATACCCGGGGTGGTGCTGCGCTGACAGTACGATCGGTCGTTGACAAGCCCATTAAGTTTGTTGGTATCGGCGAAAAGCCCGGTGACATCGACGTGTTTCACCCGCAACGTATGGCCGACAGGATTCTGGGCAAGGGTGATATCGTGTCACTGGTTGAAAAGGCACAGGAACAATATGATGCCGAAGAGGCCCAAAAGCTTCAGAAGAAGATCGCCAAAAATCAGTTTGACTTCAATGACTTCCTCTCCCAGTTGCAGCAGATAAAAAAGATGGGCAACATGAAAGACCTCATGGGGATGATTCCCGGCATGGGTAAAGCCCTGAAGGATGTTGACCTGGAAGATGCCAACTTTAAAAACATAGAAGCGATCATTCATTCGATGACCCCTGCTGAACGTGAGAACCCCTCCATAATCAATGGCAGCCGCAGGAAGCGTATTGCCAATGGTGCCGGAACCAATATCCAGGAGGTCAATCAGCTCATCAAGCAATTTGACGATACCCGTAAGATGATGCGTATGATGTCGTCAGGCGGAAAAGGAAAAATGCAAAATATGATGAGCCGTATGCAGGGAATGCGCAAATAACTAATGTAAACGGCCCTGCTGGCAGGGCTTACGGACATAAAATTATCGATCATGAAACTTATAGATGGAAAACAGATTTCGGAGACCATTAAAGAAGAGATTGGCGAAGAGGTAAAGCGCATAAAAGGACAGAACGGGAAGGTTCCACACCTTGCGGCGATTCTGGTCGGGAGTGACCCGGCCAGTGAAACTTATGTAAATAATAAGGGAAAGGCCTGTAAGAAGGTCGGTTTCGATTCTTCAACATATCGTTTTCCCGAGGATGTTTCCGAAGAAGAGCTGTTGGAATCTGTAGGTTTCCTTAACAACGATCCGGAGGTCGACGGGCTGATCGTTCAGTTGCCATTACCCGACCACATTGACAACCAAAAGGTGATCCGCCATATATCGCCAAAAAAAGATGTGGATGGCTTTCATCCGGAGAATGTCGGCCGAATGACGATCGGGTTGCCTGCCTATGTGTCAGCTACCCCGAATGGTATTATGGAGATGATCATGCGCAGCGGCATAGAGACCAGGGGCAAAAACTGTGTGGTGCTCGGACGCAGCAATATCGTCGGAAAACCCATCAGCCTGCTGATGGCTCGCAATGAGGAGCCGGGGAATGCCACTGTGACCATGTGCCACAGTAAAACCCAAAACCTCAAGGAAATAACCGCCAGCGCAGATATCCTGATCGTAGCCATGGGTAAGCGTGGTTTCGTTACTGCCGATATGGTAAAAGAAGGTGCCGTGGTTATTGATGTGGGCATCCACCGTATTCCCTCAGATGAAACAAAATCCGGTTACCGTTTGGTGGGAGATGTTGACTTTGAGGAAGTATCAAAGAAAGCATCGCACATTACACCGGTACCCGGTGGTGTTGGACCGATGACCATCGTATCGCTCCTGATGAACACCCTGAAAGCATCCAAAAAAGAAATATACGGATAAATTGACAGCCTGTGACCTCATTAACCTGGAACCCGGCGACAGGAACCTGCTTCAGAAAGGAGAACTGCTGCCGGTGATGGAGTTATTTTACTCCATCCAGGGTGAAGGTTATCATACCGGAAAACCTGCCGCTTTCGTGCGAATCGGAGGTTGTGACGTCGGATGTCACTGGTGCGATGTGAAAGAGGCCTGGGATGCTTCACTGCACCCGCTTACCAAAACAGAAGAGATCATCAGGCAGCTAAGTGCCTGGCCCTCCGATTCCCTGGTGATAACCGGCGGCGAACCCCTGAACTATAACCTCGATAGGCTTTGCCGGGGACTTAAACAAAAAGGGATGAAAATTTTCCTGGAAACCTGTGGCGCTTACCCGCTTACCGGCAGGTATGACTGGATCTGCCTGTCGCCTAAACGAAACATGAAACCCCGAAAGGACATGTTACACATGGCCGACGAATTGAAAGTGATTATCCACAAACCTGCTGACTTTACCTGGGCTGAAGAAAATGCAGATCACGTAAAGGAGAAGTGCCGGCTTTATATGCAACCCGAATGGAGCAGGTATAATGAGATACTCCCGGAGTTGGTGGCCTATGTCAAAAACAACCCGAAATGGACAATATCGTTGCAGGCCCATAAGTTCATGAATATACCATAGGATTGGAATACAGATGGTGATTATCGGGCGTGTGTTAACATTTACCGAACAAATGACAACCCTAAGACTTCTCCACCTTTTGACTTTCCAGCCTTTCGACATTTGGGAATTTTGCAAAAGTATAAACAGTTGAAAGAGTGTAGAATATAGCAGATTTCTGCTTACAAGCATGAACATTACGACAACGATATGGTTTTGGCTGTTGCTGCTGGCGGTAATGACAGCCTTTGGCGGGCTTGCTGCTCAAAACACTGACGATCTTTCAACCGGCAGCAGGCGCGCACGGCGAGCATTTGAACGTGCTGAAGAGGCTTATCATATGGTTCGATATGATGAGGCCCTCGAATCCCTCGAGCGCGCCATTGATCTTGATGATACCTTTATTGAAGCTTTCCTGTTGAAAGCCGAGATCCACATGGCACGCGAAGACTATGAAAAGAGTGTAGAACCTTACCGGCGCGTTGTATCACTCGATGCCTCATTTTTTCCTGCAGCACGATTTAATTTGGGAAGAGCGCTTTACCTTACCGGTCAATATGAGGAAGCCCGGCAAGTCCTGAAACGATTTCTGGAAATGGACGGTATCGGTGAAACAATGCTTGACAGGGGAACTGCCTACCTGGAGCGCAGCGAATTTGCCATGAAAGCGGTCAGTGACCCGGTGCCTTTTGAGCCACAAAACGCCGGGCCGGCGATCAATAGCCGGCATTCAGAATACAGTCCTGCACTTACTGCCGATGAACAAACATTGATATTTACTCGTGAACAGCCGCTGGAGGATGTTTCAGGCAGACCATCACGCCATTATTACGAAGATTTTTACATTAGTCATTACCGGGATGGCGGTTGGTCGGAGGCTGAGAATCTGGGCCCACCTATAAATACCCCGGACAATGAAGGGGCTCAGTCTGTCACGGCCGATGGACGTCAGATATATTTTACCGCTTGTAATCGCCCGGACGGTATCGGCAGTTGTGACATTTATCATGCAAGCCGTGAAGGTGGGAACTGGGACAGGCCGATAAATGCCGGTCGTCCGCTTAACTCTGCTTCGTGGGACTCCCAGCCATCTATTTCTGTCGATGGGCAAACCATTTATTTTGCCAGTAGCCGTGAAGGCAGCAAAGGGCCTATGGATATCTGGAAAGCTGAACAGGCGAAAGACGGCTCCTGGAAACCTCCCGAAAACCTCGGAGATGTCATCAACACAGAAGGTAGTGAACTGTCTCCTTTTATCCACCATGATAACGAAACCCTCTATTTTGCTTCTGACGGCCATTTGGGTCTTGGTGGCCTGGATGTTTTTTACAGCCGGCGGGATCAGGCGGGAAACTGGTCTGAGCCGGTCAATATAGGCTACCCTGTGAATACCCATGGGGATGAGTTTGGGCTTATTGTAACTGCATCAGGCAAAGCCGCCTGGTTTTCTTCAGATATTGAAGGCGGGTATGGCGAAAGTGATTTGTACACCTTTGACCTTTATGAGGAAGCCCGTCCACGCCCGGTTACCTATATGAAAGGCTATGTCAGAGATGCAGTAAATGGAGAACCACTTGCCGCTGATTTTGAATTGATCGATGTGGAAGAGGGAATATTACTGAGCGCGGCAACTTCTGATCCGGCCGACGGCAGCTTTCTGGCAGCAATCCCCACAGGCAGGGATATCGCCCTGAATGTTTCCAAAGAAGGCTATCTTTTCTTTTCCGAACATTTTAGTTATGCCGGAGAAACGACTGCTGCAGAGCCTTATCTGCGTGATATTGAACTTCAGCCTGTTGAAACAGGCCGGCCTGTTGTGTTGCGGAATATCTTCTTTGACCATGACAGCCACAGACTTAAGGAAAGGTCCTTTCCTGAATTGGAAAAGCTGCTGCACTTCATGCAGAACAATCCGGAACTGCATATCGAAGTGAGCGGCCATACTGACAGCACTGGCACGCAAGAATATAACAGGCAACTCTCTGAAAAACGTGCCCGGGCTGTAGTTGATTATCTGACAAACAAAGGGATCTCACCTGAAAGAATTACTTACAAAGGGTATGGCAACTCCCGCCCCATTGCCAGCGATGAAACACCCGAAGGTCGTGCCAGAAACCGGCGGACGGAGTTCGAGGTGAAGGAGAAGAAGGAGATGAAATAGCGAAGCTATGCCGAAAATTCAAATCCCAATCAAAATCAGATAACGCATGGATGGCGATTTGGTATTTATAGCATTGGGTTTCGTGTCCGTTTGCTAAGGGCAGCCCAAACACAACCACATAGGTCTAAATGACAGATAGTTACAAAAACATAAACAAATGAATATAAGCTCGGTCACAACATACATCGATCATATCTATATATTGCGAGCAGTAAGGATTGCCTTCATTGTTAATAATTATTTCGGATGATGTGTTGCTGACGGATGCAGGTTTGATTAATTTTGGGATATGGAAAATAAGGGGCAACAAGTACGCGAGTCTACCGGCAGGAAAGACAAAAAGATCTTTTATTCACTTGATTATGCGGATCATGGCCGGGTCCCACCGCAGGCTACAGATCTTGAAGAAGCGGTGTTGGGGGCGATGATGCTGGAGCAGAATGCCCTCACCAATGTCATTGACATCCTGAAGCCTGAGGTGTTTTACAAAGAGGCCCATCAGCGCATATTTTCAGCCATTCATGAACTTTTTTCGGCCGGTCAGCCTGTGGATATCCTTACGGTGACCGAGACATTGAAAAAAAGTGGAGAGCTTGACCTGGTCGGTGGTGCCTACGCGATTTCAATGCTTACCAACCGTGTGGCAAGTGCCGCCAACGTTGAATATCATGCCCGGATTATTCTGCAGAAGTTCCTGCAGCGTGAGTTGATCCGTATCAGTTCTCAGATCATAAAAGAATCATATGAAGATAGCACCGACGTGTTTGATATTCTGGACAAGGCTGAAAAGGAGCTGTTTGCAGTTAGTGAGACCAACTTGCGCCGCAATTATGACGACATGCATTCCCTGATCAAGGAGGCGGTGAAGCAGATAGAGGGTGCGAAAGACCAGGAAGGGCATATAAGTGGTATCCCGAGTGGGTTTTCCGAGCTTGACCGGGTCACGGCCGGCTGGCAAAAATCGGACCTGGTGATTCTGGCGGCTCGCCCGGGTATGGGGAAGACCGCATTCGTACTGTCCATGGCGCGGAATATGTCGGTTGACTTCAAAAAGCCGACAGCCATCTTTTCCCTGGAAATGTCCGGCGTACAATTGGTTACTCGTCTGATCGCAAGCGAAGCAGAACTGACAGCCGATAAATTACGTCGCGGTCAGCTTGAACAGTATGAATGGGAACAGCTTAACGCCCGGCTGAATACCCTGACGGATGCACCACTTTATATCGATGATACCCCTGCGCTCTCCATCTTTGAGCTACGTGCCAAATGCCGGCGTCTCAAAGCCCAGCACGACATCCAGTTGGTGATTGTGGACTACCTGCAGCTGATGAGCACCGGTAACGAAAACCAACGGGGTAACCGTGAGCAGGAGATCAGCAATATCTCCCGTTCAATGAAAAGCCTGGCCAAAGAACTGGAAATTCCCGTGATCGCTCTTTCCCAGCTTAGCCGCGCCGTAGAAACAAGAGGTGGATCAAAACGTCCGATACTTTCCGACCTCCGTGAATCAGGTGCCATCGAACAGGATGCCGATATGGTGCTGTTTATCTACCGCCCCGAATATTACCTGATTACCGAAGATGAACAGGGCAACTCGACGGAAGGTATGGCACAGCTGATTATCGCCAAACACCGGAATGGTGCCCTAAAGGACATTGACCTCCGCTTTATTCAGAATTTTGCCAAATTTACCGATTATGATGGCGGTGACTTTTCAATGGCCGGCAACCTTAAACCTTCTGATGATTTTGAAGAAGGTACCAATACCCTTACCATCCCATCCAAAATGAATAATATGGATGATGATGACGAAGTGCCTTTCTGATATTTCGCCACAGCTTTATTATTTTTGTGATGGCTATTTGAACAATATAGCCCGCTTGTTTATTGTTCTCTTTGAGATGGGGTAATGCGGACATACCATACCCAAGCACATATAACATCTAATTTCTAACTTCTAACTTCTACCTTTACAGAGTCACAAAACATTGAAGTACAAATAGTAACGCAAATATAAACACATGAACAGACACAACAACCTATTGACAGGCAGCCTGCGACTTTTGCTTACGGTTATATTGCTGGCGTTTATAAAGCTAACCAGCTTTGGGGCACAAATACTGGTGCCCATGGATGACTCCCAGCAAAACCATCTTAAAGCATATGGCATTGCCTATGAAGTGTTGACTTACGATGTGGAGATTAGCTGGTTGCTGAACTACCGTGGTGGCAGTTTCATGTTCGATCATCATGATGAATTTGAGAATGAGCTGATGGTCAGGGGCGTTTCCTACGAGGTGATTGCCGATGTGCAGGCTGCTGGCATACTTCGTGAGATAGCTGATGCTGAGGTCAACATGGAAGAGATACGCCTGCATAAGGTACCACAAATCGCGGTGTATAAACCGCCGAACACCCTTCCATGGGATGATGCGGTGACCCTCGCACTTACTTATGCAGAGATCCCCTATGATCAGGTTTATGATGATGAAGTGCTGTCGGGGGTCCTGCCGGCCTATGACTGGTTGCACCTTCATCATGAAGATTTTACCGGGCAGTTTGGCAAGTTTTGGCTGGCATTCCGCAATGCCGACTGGTACCAGGATGACGTCAGAATGGCCGAAGAGAGTGCCCGCAAGCACGGATTTAAAGAGGTTGCAGACTTGAAACTGGCGGTTGCCAAACGGATTCGTGATTTTGTAGAAGGGGGTGGCTATATGTTTGCCATGTGTTCTGCGCCGGAAAGCATCGATATCGCCCTGGCAGCTGAAGGGGTTGACATCCTTCATCAGGTCTATAATGATACACCGCCTGATCCCAACGCCCAGGAGAAACTTGACTACAGCCGGAGTTTTGCCTTTGAGAATTTCAAGATCGTTCCTGACCCGGCCATTTATGAAAAATCCAACATCGATGTGCCCAAGACCGGCCGGAATGAAGAAACCGACTTCTTTACCCTCTTTGAGTTTTCGGCCAAATGGGATCCTGTGCCGACCATGCTTACACAAAACCATGAATCCGTTGTCAAAGGTTTCATGGGGCAGACTACCGCTTTTAATAAAAGTGTGATTAAACCAACCGTGACCATATTGGGTGAAAACCGCTCAAAAGATGAGGTCCGCTATATCCATGGCAGCAGAAGTGATGGTACATTTACCTTTTTAGGAGGGCATGACCCGGAGGATTACAGGCACCATGTCGGGGATCCGCCTACTGACCTTGATCTGTTCCCGAATTCACCGGGATACCGGCTAATACTGAATAATGTACTCTTCCCGGCTGCCAGGCAACAACCACTTAAAACCTGGCTGGATAAGTAACGGCTGCCGTGTTGTATCAGCTTTTTTTTCGTATAAAGGGGTTTCTCGGTCGTTTCTTATAGGTCATAAAAGCATAAGGATAGGGATTTTTCTCGTCCGCATGATGCTCTTCAAAAGCAATAATCTCCCATTTTTTCGGGTCTATGTCGGGAAAGAAAGCATCTCCCTCAAGGTTGGCATAAATTCTGGTAATATATAAACGGCGGCTATGGTACAGATCTATGGTTTGCCGGTAAATTTCTTCACCTCCCGCAACGAAGACCTCTTTTTCTTTGCGGACTTTTTTTACAGCTTCTTTAATGGAGCCTGCCGTTTCACACCCCTGAAAATCCATATCCCGCTGACTGGTGATAACAATGATCCTGCGTCCTTTGAGCGGTCCGCCAATGGACTCAAAGGTTTTGCGCCCCATGAGCAATGTGTGGTCCATCGTAAGGTTTTTGAAATGCTTCAGGTCGGCAGGCATATGCCATAAAAGCCTGTTTTCAAAACCGATCACATTGTTGTTGGCTACGGCCGCTATAAGGGATAGTATCATCGTATTTCTGTTATGTTAATGATTTGGTATATATGGTACTCTCCAGGATGCGTAATAAGGTTTACCACCGTTTGTTGACTATTTTTTATACCGCTACTTTCGCTTTAATATGTGGGTGGGGGTCATACCCTGTGAGCTTAAAGTCCTCATAATGAAAATCAAACAAATTTTGTACATCCGGATTGATATGCATGGTTGGCAATGGTCGCGGTTCCCTGCTTAGTTGCAACCTGGTCTGGTCAAGGTGGTTGACATACAAATGGGCATCCCCAAAGGTGTGGATAAATTCGCCTGGTTTCAGTCCGCATACCTGCGCTGTCATCAGGGTCAACAGGGCATAGGAGGCAATGTTAAACGGTACACCGAGGAAACAGTCGGCACTTCGTTGGTATAGCTGACAGGAAAGCCTGCCATTAGCTACATAGAACTGAAATAGTACGTGGCATGGGGGGAGAGCCATTTCTTCCAGTTGTCCGACATTCCAGGCATTGACCATCAGTCGCCGGGAGTCGGGGTTTGTCCTGATCTGATCGACCACTTCTGAGAGCTGATCAATTTTTGCTCCCTTCGGTGATGGCCAGCTTCGCCACTGTGCACCGTAAATCGGACCCAGATCGCCATTTTCGTCGGCCCATTCATCCCAAATGGAGACTCCATTTTCTTTAAGATAGTTGATGTTGGTATCCCCCTGTAAGAACCAAAGCAACTCGTGGATGATAGACCGAAGGTGCAGTTTCTTGGTTGTCACCAGGGGAAACCCGTCTTCCAGGTTAAATCGCAGCTGGTGCCCGAACACACTGATTGTGCCCGTGCCTGTGCGGTCATCTTTTCTGACCCCATTGGTCAGGATGTGATCCAAAAGTGATAAGTATTGTTGCATAATCGCTGGTTCTCTTATGAGTCCTGAGTAATCTAGCTGTAGTGCATCCTGTTATCCAAGGATCATCCCCACGATGGTTGCACTCATTAGTCCTGCCAGGGTCCCTCCAAGTAACGCCCTGAATCCGAAACGTGACAGCAACACTTTTCTGGAAGGTGCGAGTGATCCGATACCGCCGATTTGGATACCAATACTGGCAAAATTGGCAAATCCGCAAAGCATGTAAGTAGCCATGATTACCGACTTGGGATCGGCGAAAGCGTCCAATTCTTTGAGTTCGGCAAGGCTGACATAACCAATAAACTCTGTCATGATGATCTTTTCTCCCAATAGCCTCCCTACCAGGGTTATATCGGGCAGGCTTATACCGATTAACCACATGACAGGGGCAAACGTGTAACCCAGGATAAATTGCAGGGAAAGTTGTTCGTAGCGACCATTGGTTACTTCGGCAATGTAGGGGTTTAAATTGGCGATATCCCCGATGCGGCCAACGATAAAGTTGAACATGGCGATGAAGGCAATAAAGACCAGCAGCATGGCAGCAACGTTCGCAGCCAGCCGCAAGCCTTCTCCTGCACCATTGGTGATGGAGTCCAGGATATTGTTACCGATACGGTCGCGGGATATTTCCATGCTTTTGTCAAACTCCTGGGTTTCCGGATACAGGATTTTGGTTATCACTACGGCTCCTGGTGCAGCCATAATAGAGGCTGCAAGCAGGTGCTGGGCGAAAACAAGTCGCTGAACGGGATCATCGCCGCCCAGAAAGCTGATGTAGGCCGCCAGCACCCCTCCGGCAAGCGTGGCCATACCCCCTGTCATAACAAGCAGGATCTCTGAACGAGTCATGTTGGGAAGGTAAGCTTTGATCATCAGTGGCGACTCGGTCTGTCCCAGAAAGATGTTACCGGCAACCGATAAACTTTCTGCGCCCGATAGCCTTAAGGCTTTGCTCATCAACCATGCCAGGCCATACACGATTTTCTGAATTATTCCCAGATAAAACAGCAGGCTTGTCAGTGCAGAGAAAAAGATAATAGTGGGAAGTACCTGAAAAGCAAAAATATATCCATAGCGCTCCGTATCCAGGAAGCCTTCAAAGAGAAACTCAGTACCAGCTTTCGTAAAGTCAAGGATAACAACAAAGATGGAGCCGATGGTTTCGAAAAAGTATTGAATTGCCGGGACCTGCAGAACCCCAAAGGCCAGAAAGACCTGAACAGCCAGCCCGATTCCTACAAGGCGCCAGGAAATGGCTTTCCGGTTAGCGCTAAAGAGCCAGGCAATGGCAATAAGCCCAAACATGCCCAATAGCCCGCGCAGGATGGAGGTAATCCCAAAGGCATATTCCGGCATCTTGGTTGGCGAATAGCGCAGGTGATAGGTATAGGTGTCATCTGAAAGTATGAGGGTCTCTTCCCCGAGTTCTTCAATGATAAACGCAAGCGGCTGTTCATCCACTTTTAGGGATTCCTTGGTGTGGATGGCTATCAGTTCTCCTTCATGGAAGTATTGCAGCACGGGGTCGCCTTCTTCCACCAGATACACAACCGAATCAATTTCAGTGGTAATGTCTGTAAGCGAGGGGATCAGACGCAGTGTATCCCCTTCACGCGACCAGCTTCCTTCTGTTTCAAGCGACAGAAAGGATGAGTAAAGAATAAAGCTCTGCTCTTCTTCGGCCTCAATTAGTGACAAGCTGTCACGCTCAGGCACCGCCACTTTTTCATTGGTTTCCTGATCATATATTTCATCAAAAACCCAGTTCTTGGTAATTTCGGTAAAAGCCTGGCTGCCGGTGTTGTTGCCGCAGGCACTCAGGAAAAGCAGGGAGATGAAGGATAGCAAAAGCAATTTTCTTCGAATCGTAACATGAACCATTGATAGACATTTAAGTTGGTTAACAATAGTAGATCTTGGCAGCTTAACCAAGAGGGTTAATGAACGGCAGGTATTATTTATTGATTATTGCCTTTACGTTTGTTTATCTCATCCCGAATGATGGAGGCTTTTTCATAAGCTTCAGCATCAATCGCTTTCATAAGTTTCTCTTCAAGTTCTTTAAGCGTCATCTGGCTATACTCGTCGGAAGATGATTCCGCAGGTTCCGTTTTATCCTGTGCGCTTTCTGTTTGTGGATCAAGCGACTCGTCGCCTTCCTGCATCACAATACCGGCGGCGTTTAATATGTTTTCGTAAGTATAAATCGGGCACTCAAATCTTACAGCGATGGCCACGGCATCTGATGTTCTGGAGTCAATTTCAACCTCCCGGGTTCCGTCGAAACATATTAGTTTGGCATAGAAAATGCCTTCGCTGAATTTATAAATGATGACCTCCGTAACAGCAATGTTGAATGTGGTGGCAAAATTCTTGAAAAGGTCATGGGTTAAGGGCCGGCTGGGTTTCATCTTTTCCAGTTCAATGGCAATAGCCTGTGCTTCAAAACTGCCGATTATTATCGGGAGGCGGCGCTTCTGTCCCGATTCGCCAAATATTAAAGCATAGGCACCTGATTGTGATTGACTGTAAGATATTCCTAAGATCTCTAATTTAATTTTCTTCATAAAAAAATGCCTTCTTCAGAAATATGCGGTATGTTTGCGACAACTGCTGACAAACACAAATTTACGGTTTTTTATGAAACAACCATGTACCTGTCTGCATTTTGGGCAATAAAATAATGTATATGGATTGTTACAGATTATTTTATACCATTAGGATAAAAAAATGACATTCTTCAAATTAATCCTTAATTTTGCCGTCATCCATCAAAACCAATTGTTTCATTAACAATCTTAAAACAATAAAAAAATGCCTACTATTTTTTGGTTAGTACCCGTTAGTTCCATTTTTGCACTGGGGTTTGCCTGGTTTTTTTTCAGGCAGATGATGCAGGCAGATGAAGGTACGGATATGATGAAAAAAATTGCTGATCATGTTCGGAAAGGAGCATCTGCGTATTTACGACAGCAGTATAAAGTGGTGATCATTGTATTTTTGATCATTACGGTGATTTTTTCTGTATTAGCCTATGGTTTAGGTGTTCAGAACCAATGGGTTCCGTTTGCATTCATTACCGGCGGCTTCTTTTCAGGACTCGCCGGTTTTTTTGGGATGAAGGCGGCCACCTATGCTTCCAGTCGTGTTGCACATGCCTGCCGCAGTTCGCTTGACGGTGGGTTGCGTCTTGCTTTTCGCAGTGGTGCGGTCATGGGCCTGGTCGTTGTTGGCCTGGTACTGCTCGATATTTCTGCATGGTTTATTATTCTGAATCAGTTTGTGCCGGAAATGATGGAAGGTTACAAGCTGATGACCATTACAGCGATTATGCTGACATTTGGTATGGGGGCTTCTACACAGGCGCTTTTTGCGCGTGTCGGAGGTGGTATTTATACCAAAGCTGCTGATGTTGGTGCTGACCTTGTCGGGAAAGTTGAAGAAGGGATCCCGGAAGACGACCCCAGAAACCCCGCTACAATTGCCGATAATGTAGGGGACAATGTAGGAGATGTTGCTGGTATGGGTGCTGATCTGTTTGAATCTTTTGCCGCATCGATCCTGGCAACCGCCCTGCTTGGCGCTGCAGCCTTTATTGGGTACGGTGCTGAAGTTCAGTTTAATGCTGTTATTGCCCCTATGTTGATAGCCGCTGTTGGCACCCTGCTTTCCATTGCCGGTGTGTTTATGGTGCGTACCCGTGAAGGGGCGACACAAAAACAATTGCTCAAATCACTTGGTTTTGGGGTAAATATGAGCGCCGGCCTTATTGTGATTTTTGCCTTTTTGATATTGTATTATCTGAATATGCCAAATTTCCTCGGTCTGTGGGGCTCTATTGTTACAGGCCTGCTGGCAGGTATTGCCATCGGCCAGTCTACCGAATACTTTACCGCCTCAGCTTATCCTCCCACGAGGAATATTGCCAAATCCAGTCAGACAGGTACGGCAACACTAATTATTAGCGGTGTTGGAACGGGGTTGATTTCTGCTGCTGTTCCCCTGGCTATTATTGTACTGGCCATTACGCTGGCATTCTCATTCGCAACCGGCTTTTCTTATGATATGGCAAGCCTGAATTATGGATTGTATGGCATCGGTATAGCCGCTGTCGGGCTGCTTGCCACGCTGGGTATAACCCTGGCAACCGATGCTTATGGCCCCATTGCCGATAATGCAGGGGGTAACGCCGAAATGTGTAACCTGGGAGCTGAGGTCAGAGAACGCACAGATGCCCTTGATGCGCTTGGAAATACTACAGCCGCTACAGGTAAAGGTTTTGCCATTGGCTCTGCAGCCCTTACAGCACTTGCCCTCCTGGCATCTTATTTTGAAGAGGTACGTATGATGTTTGTCGAATTCCTGGATCGCCCCCAGGAGCTTATTAATGGCATCCCCGCTATTGAAGCCTCCTTCCTCGATTTTGTCCATCATTATGAGATTCACCTGATGAACCCCTGGGTGATCGTGGGAATCCTTCTTGGTGTGATGGCTGTATTCCTGTTTAGTGGACTGACGATGAATGCTGTCGGAAGGGCCGCACAGAAGATGGTAGATGAAGTGCGCCGGCAATTTACGGCCGATCCTGACATCATGAAGGGCAAATCAGAGCCTGACTATGCGCGCTGTGTGCATATCTCCACCAAAGGTGCCCAGCGGGAAATGTTGATCCCGTCATTGATTGCACTGCTTATTCCTGTAGTTGTGGGACTGATATTTGGTGTGCCTGGTGTTGCCGGCTTGTTACTTGGTACCATATCCAGCGGTTTTGCACTGGCCATATTCATGGCCAACTCAGGTGGCGCCTGGGACAATGCCAAAAAATACATCGAAGAAGGAAACTACGGCGGGAAAGGGTCAGAAGCCCATAAAGCTGCTATTACCGGCGATACTGTTGGTGATCCCTTTAAAGACACTTCCGGCCCCAGCCTCAATATCCTGATCAAACTGATGGTAATGGCCTCGGTTGTGACTGTGGGTGTGGCCGTTTCCTATCATCTGTTGTAATGTATTTTGCCATGATCCTACCTTAGGGTCTAACAAGTATTCTGAAGCATAAAAAAAGGGCTGCTGTTTTCAGCGGCCCTTTTTTTGGCTAGGAGATCAAATTCTGTAGCGAAAGAAGATCTTAATCCAGTCCCCGTTGCTTCAGCAACGGTTCGATGACGGGTTCGCGACCGCGGAAGTCAACGTACATGTCCATCGGTTCTTTGGTGCCCCCTCTTTCGAGGATCTTTTCACGGAAAGATTGGGCTGTTTCCTGGTCGAACAGGTCACCGGTTTCCTCGAAGGCGGCATAGGCATCGGCATCCAGCAGTCCTGACCACAGATAACTGTAATATCCGGCAGAATAGCCACCTGAGAAAATGTGATTAAAGTGCGTGCTGGCATGACGGAAATGGATCTCCGGGATCATGCCGGTATTTTCGATGGTGCGGTCTTCAATCGCAGGTGCTGCATCTGCCAGTCCGTCTTCAGCAAAAGGTTCGGTAATGGTGTGGTATTCCATATCAAGAAATGTAGAGCCAAGGAACTCAACGTTGGCAAAGCCCTCGTTGAATTTTCCGCTGGCTACGATGCGGTCCATCAGATCGTCAGGCATCGGTTCACCGGTTTCATAATGCAGGGCGAACGTTTGCATCACCTCCGGTTCATTGGCCCAGTTTTCCATGATTTGTGAAGGAAGTTCAACGAAATCCCTTGGGACATTTGTGCCGGCCAGGCTGGGATAATGAACGTCCGAAAGCAGACCATGAAGCGCGTGACCAAATTCATGGAAGAAGGTAGTCATCTCATCATAAGTAAGCAAGGAAGGTCTCGTGTCGGATGGCGATGAGAAGTTTCCATTGATGGTGATCACAGGATGTACAAAGTTGCCTTCTTCATCAATACGCTGGCTGCGGAAGCTGCTCATCCAGGCACCGCCGCGTTTTGTTTCACGCGGATGAAAATCCATATACAGGATGCCTATGTGCGAGCCGTCTGATTCGAGCACCTCAAATACCTGCACGTCCTCATGATACCTGGGTATATCTTCGCGTTCTTCAAATTGCAGGCCCCAAAGCTTATCTGTGATCATGAATATGCCGTCGCGAACGGTGTTCAGCTCAAAATACTGACGGACTTCCTGTTCATCCAGGTCATATTTTTCCTTGCGCACCTGTTCGGTATAGTAGCGCCAGTCCCATTGTTGCAAGTCAAAGTCGTGACCTTCTTCGTAAATCATCTCCTGAAGTTGTTCGGCTTCTTCTTTTGCCAGCGCCAATGCCGGTTCCCACACTTCATAGCAGAAGTCCATGACGGTACTTATATCACCGGCCATGGTTTCTTCCAGCGTATAGTGGGCATGATTGTCATACCCCAGCATATTGGCTTTCTCCAGGCGGAGTTTGGCTATCCTGGCAAGATTCTCTCTGTTGTTGTACTCGTTGTCGTTATTCCCACGATTAATATAAGCTTGTTGCATCTTTTTCCGAAGCTCGCGGTTCTCAGCATTGTGTAAAAATGGCATCACGCTGGGGTTATGGAGGGTAAAGATCCATTTGCCTTCCATGTCCTGATTAGCAGCACGTTCAGCAGCATCTTCTATCGACGATTCCGGCAATCCTGCCAGGTCAGCCTCATCGTCTACCACCATTTGAAAGTCATTGGTTTCACCCAGCACGTTCTGGCCAAACTCCAGGGTCAGGGAAGAGAGTTCTGTGTTAATCTCGCGCAACCGTTCCCGCTGTTCTTCGGGGAGATCCGCGCCGCTGCGGGTAAATCCCCTGTAGGTCTCTTCCAGCAAATGCGCTTGCTCCGGTGTGAGGTCAAGGTTATCTTTTTGTTCATAAACTTCCTTAATGCGGTCGAACAGGTCGAGGTCCAAACGAATGTTATCCGAATGATTGGACAGCTTTGGCGACATCTCCCTGGCAATCTCCTGGATCTCTGAATCGGTCATGACAGAGTTGTAATTGGAAAAAACACCCATCACCCTGTTTAACAGTCCACCAGAATATTCGAGGGCTTCAATGGTGTTTTCGAAGGTAGGGGGAGCAGGATTGTCTACGATAGCTTCTATTTCTTCTTCCTGTTGACGAATCCCCTCCATGATGGCAGGCTCAAAGTGCGCATTCTCTATTTCGTCAAAAGGCGGCACATTGAATGGCGTGTCAAACTCTGTAAAAAAAGGGTTTTCCGGTTCAGGCTCGGTACATGAAGCCATTGCGATAACCGGGATGATCAATAAAAACCAGTACTTTCTCATTTTTTTTTCATTTTTTGAATGGGTAATTGCTTTGATTGACTGTGACATGCTAAAATACAAAATAAACCAGTTCCAGTGTCTGACCTTTTTCCTGTTTGATTTTTCGCTGGTTTAAAAGAAATATTGTGACTATTGTATCAGCTGAATGCGTCGATGCGCAATCTTGTCCTTTAGGTGGATCTGTAAAATATAAACTCCGTTATTTATGTCTTGCAGATTCATTTCCTGCCGCGGGCTGTTGTGCTTTGACATTTTGATTATTTGTCCGTTAATGTCCAGGAGACGGGTTTCTGTAATCTCCTGCTCAGCTATGATAGTCACTTCACCGGCCGTCGGGTTTGGAAATACCTGAACCTGTCCGGCAGGGGGGTCAGAAACATTCATTACATTCTGAAAGGCAATGGTGATCATCACATCTTCATCGAGGCTATCAATAAAAAAGGTATCATCTGTAAATGCTTCGATAACAGAACCATTTTTCCGCCATTCGTAAATCTGAAAGCCGGTATCCGGGATGGCGGTGAATAAGACATCGCTTCCTTCCTGAACATCACCTCCCGGCTGGATCTCTTCCTGGTCGTTTTCAGCAATCAACTCCCCGCCATCGCCCTCTACCGCAAAATCTACTGTATGATATACACCCTGGAAATCCACGTTAACTTGCACGGACTCCTGAATGTCGGGTAGCTCGAAGGTTGTATCGTAATGGCCTTCTACCGTTTCTCCGTCTTTTATCCATTCTTTTATTTGAAAACCTGTATCCGGCGTTACTGTAAACAGGATGTCCCTGCCGTCGATGACACCTTCTCCGGACTGAATGGAAACACTATCCGCTTTGGCGCTAATCATTCCATTGTTATTGATGACATCAAAATGAATGACGTTCAGGTCGGCATCAATGGCATAGGCCTGAATATTCCAGTCACCATTGATTTCGTGGATTGACAATGGTACCCATTCAGCATGGTCAGTGGTATCTGTTCGGATCATGTTTCCCTTGCCATCGTGGTTTGTTTGTAAATCTCTGGAGCCTGTAAAGACCCCTGTGCCCGGATCGTCATACTCTGCTCCGATCCAAAGCTCTTTATTGGTATCGATAACCACGGTATCTTCGAGATACACAATGTTCCAGGAAGATGCATCAGGCGTAAAGTTTTTGTGTGCCACTTCCTGCAGGCTTTCCTGATCTTCGCCTTTCCAGATCTTGATGGCAGCATTTGACGGAACATCATTAACATATACCCTGACTTTATTTATGGCAAAATTGGTATATGGCTCAAGGTCTCCGGATTCAAAACGTGCGGCAATCTGATAAACGCCACCATTATTGAGCCCGATAGTGCCACTGTGGTTTCCGTCATCCCTAAACAACCAGTCGGCTATATGGTCTGTGTTTTCGATGAAGTCAAAGGTTACCGTGCTGTCGTTCTGATTTAGTGATATATTGGTAAGGGGTTTATGGGTGTTTTCCCCTTGCCAGGATATGGCACTGGGTGTGGAATGATCTGTAAAAAGTGTCTGATTGGTTGAGCCCGGAAAGGGTGTTTGAGCCGAATTGATGTTTCCATAGGAGGCGGGGGTGCCATGTGGGTCCGTTTGCGCTCCGGCAAAAACCGGATATAGTTTTTGTGGGTGACCGGCATTGATGGCATTCCCGGCCAATGCTACTTCTTTGTGAACGTGATAGATCAAAAGGCCTTCTCCCGGGATGTGGCTGTCAAAGTGTATTTGTTGTCTGTTTTCGAGCATATAGTATTCTCCGGGTGTGTTGGTGTTGATGCGGTAGAAGCTGTGGTTGTTTTCAGCTGCATTATCGAGACTTATGTGATCCGGTCGAAACAGCAGTGTCGGTTCTGCCCAGTCATACATATAGATTTTGGTGTATGGGTTGTGATGGGCTGGTGTTGCCCCGCCATTGTTCCATGTCCCTCCGGCCATCATATCCCAGGATCCGGTGCCACTGAATTGTCCGCCGGAATCACTGCCATCGGTATCATAATAGTCGGGTGCTCCAAGCACATGGCCAAATTCATGGCCAATGACACCGATTCGTGTGATGTTGGAACCGCTGTTCCCCCTATGCTCAGGGGAGCATGCGTAACGACTGATCATGGTGCTATCCATCTCAACCGGGTCAATATTCCATGCATGTGACCAGATAGCATCGGGTCCGCCTCCGGCCTCTTCCCCATAACCGGCAAAAATAATGTAGATACCGTCAACCCAGCCATCCCCACTATTATCATAATCTGCATAGTTAACATCCGGGTTGGCCAGCTCCACCGCTTCTTCAACCAGATCCCTCGCGCCGGCCCAGGTTGAACCATAATGTTCCATGTCGTTTTCTGCACTATATGGACCAACCACATCCACGGTAAGATCAAACTGACCATAGGAGGTTTCCAGGTAATAATCCCTGACACTCCCGGTGGCACCATCTGCCGTATAGTTTAACTGGTTGAACAAGGCGTCGAAATCGTCCTGCGTTTTGGTGAAAGCCAGATCCTGATAGCCCATCAAAATACACAAAAGAGTTTGCTCCCCCGTGGTTGGAAACGATCGTGACGGATACGCATCACGCACCTCCCAGATGGATTTTTTGGCTTCAACCTGTCTGTTGCTGAAAAATAAACCTTTTGGTGTATCTGCCAGCAAATGTAGCTCCCTTTCCTGACGCTGGTCAACGGGTGAGACACGAATGCCGGAAAATCCCAGATCTCCATGTTCATCCCTGACAGCATATTCATACCACCCGTCTTTCGTAACCAAAATGGTATAACCATCCGGGGTTTCCGCCCAGTTTATTTTTTCATCACCTTTCAGGATAATAGTGATAAGCTGGCCATCCGGCTGTTCGAATTCAACAGGTTCCGGATAAGCCGGAACCCCATGGATATAGGATGTTTGGAAAAGAAAAAAACAGGTTAACAGTATATAATATGGTAATATTTTTTTGTTCCTGGCAAAAGCTAATAAGAAATGTACCATACATGGCGAAATTTTGATTTTGTATTAGGTTGTTATGTTTGTTGAGCCTTGATCACTGTCAATTAATTCGTCTGACATGCCTGGCTCACTTGTTTTTGCTTCTCAGCTAATCCGTCAACTGATTTAACAATTGTTGTTCTTCCCCGGTTCTGTCTTCCTGATTTCGAGCCCTGATATCTGTGCTGACCATTTCATTGTCTTGATTTTTAAAGGCATATTCATAAAAACCCTCATCGTTCATTAACAAATAATAACCATCCGGGGTTTTTGCCACATGACCGTGTTCATCTCCTTCGAGACGGATACGCAACACATAGCCATCCGGAAGTTCATAATGTATTGTTCCCGGATAGGCCGGAACAGTGGTTGGCCCGATGGTGTCGGTTTGCCGGGAGTTGTTGTCCTGATACGTACGGATGTTATTCGTTGTTTTACGGCCGGCTTCCTGCATGTTTCTGCAGGATTGTAAAGGGAACAACATATATAGGACGAATAATACGGTAAAGAGTATAAAAATTAGCCTGGCCTTCACATGCATAAAGTTGAGAGATGATGATAAATTTTGATGTAAAGATAAAGATTTTGGGGTGTACTGTCCTGACTTGTGTTTGCAATTTTTGAAGTGGTTATGGAGATCCGTCCGCTCTGTCACCCTGTAAGCCGCGCAAAAACTGTCTGATAGCGGTTGCCTGTTTCCTGATAGCTGAATTTGGCAGCCAGGGCTTTTTGCTCTTCTGCCATGCGGCTGATCTCTTCCGGTGTGTTATTGAATATTTTTTCCAGGCCACCGGCGATTTCTTCCGGCCTATGTGTGACCGCTATCCCGCCACCAAAGGTGTCCAGGTATTCCTTAACGGCGCTCCTGGCTGGACAAACCGCCAAAATCGGTGTTCCGGAGAAAGCGGCTTCGGCAAATTTGCTGGGCAATGCATGACTATAAGGCATATCTGCTTCCAGGATGAGCGTTCCAATGGCACTATTAACCATTGTAAGCGCTTCTTTGTGAGTTACATGGGGCGCTGACCTGACAAGCTTATGAAGGCGATACTTCTTTATGGCGGCAGCTGTCCGGCGAAAATGCTTCCCGACGAACAACAGTTGATAACCGGTTGTGGGATGTGTGGCATAAAATGTCCGCACACCTTGCAAAAAAGCCTTTGACAACCGGCGGCTTGTACTCCCCAGGTGAACAATGTGTTTTTTATAGGTATTCGTTTCCGGTTCATAGGTTGTCTCACCGATAGGCGGAATGACAATGGATTTGTCGGTGACGGGTACGTTATAATAGTCTTCCATCAGCTCCAGGCAGATACGTGTAGGCATGTGAATTTCATCACAGCTTTTTAAAACCTCTCTGATATATCGTGTATATACTTTCGGCATATATTTTTTGATACCTCCGCCATATGGAGGTGGAAGCATGGTGCTGGGTTTGGGGTCACTGAAAGAAGCCATCCAGGGCAGGCCGGTTTCCCGGGCAACAGCCAGTCCTGCCACCTGGGAGGATACCGGATTGGAACAGGTGAACAGGCAATCCACTTTTTCTTTGTTAACGACATTCAGGGCCTCACGGATGGCGAGTTGCGTATATTTTTCATGTTTGGGCACAAGACCACCGACCAATTTTCTGGCCGAATCCGTGATTCGATGAAGAAAACCTGTTCTTTTCGGATATAAAGCTTCAAGGGAAATGATGTTGCCGGCATCTGTGTCAAAATCCTGCAGCCGTTCGTTGCGTCCGGTGATAAAAGTGACGTAAACCCCTTGCATTTGAAGGGCTTTCAAGACCTTGGCCATCTGTATGGCCCTTGCGCCCTGGCTGTTTTTGCCGGTTAATGAGATACAGAGTATGTGCATCAATCATGTTTTTGCCTGGCCGAAGCAGATTCACCGACCGTTTTTCCTTTTCTTCCTTTCGCAGCATGGCGGATCCGGTAAAATCCAGGAACTTCAATTGGTGTGCCCATTGTGCCGAGTAACCATCTGAATGTCCTGTCCTCATAACATTTCCGCCATCGTTTTACAGGACGATGATAGTAGGGGATTGTTCCGCAATAGCCTCCCCGCCTGGCGGCATCTCCACGGGCTATCTGAAAAGACCCGACAGCCCGGCTCCGTTCTTCACGATAAAAACGTCCGGGGTCGATATCGCGCAATATGCCTGTTTCAGTATAATCTGTGAAGACAGGGTCGTCGTTGGGCAGCAACGGTGAAACCATATGATAGCGAGGGAATACCAGGATGTCGTTCCGGTTATGAAGTTCCTGACCCAGGCGATCAATAGCCCGCTCACGGAACATTAAATCACAGTCGGTGAAAAAAATCCAGCCGGCATTGGTATTGCGTGCAGCCAGGTTCCTGCCCGTAGCTCTTCGCAACAGATAAGGCTTCTCCAGAGGCTGAAAATTCCACCGCACATTGTCAACTGTTTGCTTACGAAAATAATCAAGGACTTCACGTGTCCGTTGATCTCCGGATTCGTAGTATACTGTCATGCATACATTTACCTCACGGGGTGGGAACAGTACCAGCGAGCTTAACTGATAGCTCAGAAAGTTGGCATAGTTCCAGCAGTGACTCACTATCTCCAGGGATAATGGTTTTTGGGGTGGAACTTTGCTATACAGGTCACTATAGTCAGGCCCGAACCACCTGGCAGGTAAACGCGCACTCACGGCCATCCGGAAAAACCATTCCAGTGTACCGTCGATAAATGGGGGTGAGGGTTGCATTTTTACGGGTGTAACTTCGCCTGAGCAGATATCTGGTTTCTCCATTTTTTTATTACTGATGACAAAAAGATTATTTCACAGATACTGTTCCATTGCGGAACCGTTCAACAAAACGCTGATACTTTCGGTAAAACTTTTTTTTCTTTTCCGTATCCAGGAGCAGGTTTAACTGTATGGGATATGACCGCCATCCCAGTCGTTTATAGTCGATGATAATCGGTCGCCAATGTGTGGCTGACAGTTGTTGCACAAAGACATTTGTGCCAAGCTGAAAAGCATCAAAAAACCACATGTTATGTTTCTCAAAGAGGGTAACAACCTTTTCGACTTCCTCCCAGAATAATTTGTTGGCGATGCTGCCGTAATCGCTCACAGGACGGGAATGGGACCCGTCATAATCGAGGGGTCTTGAAGTTATAAGGTAATCACGGCATACTTCTACCACAGGATTAAAGTAAGGTTTGAGCTCTTCCGGCAGGCGCTTGTATGTATTGAACTCTGCCGTATTCAGGTCGCGCCTTATAAACAACAGATGCAGACGCTGAAAAAGGGTCAGGTCCGGTTTCAGTTTTTTGACACATAGTCCCGGCTCCCCTTCTACTGCAAAGCATTCTCTTAAGTGTCCTTCACCGATTTTTTCGGCCAGTTGGATATTCGTCATTCTTATATATTGTGAAAATCAAAAGTATGAAAATTTTGCCGGTTATTTTCAGCCAGGCCATGAGAGATTTAGTTGTTCATAGACCCTGCTTGTCAATGGCTGGGAAAAAACCAGCCTCTGTATCGCAGAGGCAACACAGGGGGCAGATTTGCCGGGCGGCAAGCTTCAAAGGCTCACCCACAGAGGAGAAGGGCACAGTTATTCCGAAATGAGTAGCACAACTTGAAACGTTTTATCCAGGGTAAAATCACGTACCTTACTTTTCCGCAGAGGTTATTGTTTGATCAGGCTTTTGCCTGCTTCGGTAATGATCGCCCAGGCTTTTTCAACATGATGTTGCTTTGTGTTGCGTTGGGCAATTGACATGCGTATGGTATATCTGCCATTGAGTTTTGTGTGTGTCAGATAAATATCTTCTTGATCATTAATTATATGCAACAATTTTTCATTCATGTTGTTTATTTTCTCCTCCGGCATTCCTTCTTTTACCAAACGGAAACAAACCAGTGTAAGGTTAGGTGGTGCTGTAAATTCAAAATTATCATCTTTTTCAACCCATGAAGCGAAGAGTTGACCCAGACGCACGTGTTCCCTGATCATTTCTTGAATACCTTCAATACCATAATATCTGATCACAAACCAGAGTTTAAGTGCACGGAAACGACGGCCCAACTGTATGCCCCAGTCGCGGTAATTGTTTACTTTTCCATCGGCTGCAGTTTTCAGATATTCAGGCATGAGTGAAAAAGACTGTTTCAAAATTTCCGGATCTTTTACAAAATATGCCGAGCAATCGAAGTTCGTAAGCATCCATTTATGTGGATTAAAAACCAGGGAGTCGGATAATTCGGCTCCCTTCAAAACATATCTGAACTCCGGAGCAATGGCGGCAGTACCTGCAAAAGCAGCATCAACATGAAACCAGACATTGTATTTTTTGCAAATATGTCCTGTTTCCATCAGAGGATCCATTGCCAGGGAGGAGGTAGTGCCACACGTCGCTACCACACAACATGGTGTATAACCGCTCTTAAGATCATGCAGGATAGCTTCCTCCAGTTTTTGAGGGATCAGGGCAAACGCCTCATCGGTATCAATATATACCAGGTTTTCTTTACCAAAGCCAGCAATTTTAATCCCTTTTTCGATACTCGAATGGGTTTGATTGCTGGCATAAATCCTTAGTTTTTGTTGAAAACCAGTTTGATTGGTTTTAAAGTCAGAGATTTTTTCGCGTGCAGATATCAAAGCACAAAGCGTAGCTATAGAGGCAGTATCCTGTATAACACCGGTAAAGTTAACGGGGAGACCTATCATTTGCCTGAGCCAATTCATTACAACCTCTTCCAGTTCGGTAGCAGCGGGTGAAGTATCCCATACCATTCCCTGAACACCCAATCCGGCGGTAAGAAATTCACCCAACACGGATGGGGGGCTGCTGTTGGCAGGAAAATAGGCAAACCATCCCGGGTGTTGCCAATGGGTAATACCGGGCATGATGTTTTCCTTAAAACCTTCAAATATATCATCCATCGTTTCTCCTCTTAGCGGAGGTTCAGATGGGAGATTACCCGCTATTTCTCCTGGAGTTACCTTTGATTTTACAGGATATTCTTCAATTGCTTCAAAATAATCAGCGATCCAGTCAACCATCTGATGGGCGTACTTTCTGAATTCCTTGTTTTTCATAAACAAAACTTATGGTATGAATTACGAAATTAGTCAAATTCTTATCATATCAACTTCCAATGTAAGTTTCACTAATTTTATGAATGAATCAGGTTGGATCTTTTTTTGTAAACTTCACCCTCTTATTCATCCCCCTGTCAAAAAAATAACCCCTGTATTATTTTGTAATACAGGGGCTGCTTTGAGTGGTTGACCGACCAGGATTCGAACCTGGACAGACAGCTCCAAAAACTGTAGTGCTACCATTACACCATCGGTCAATCCGGTAACGGTGTGCAAAAGTAGAAAAATTTTTTTTATAGACAATGGCTTTTTGAAAAATGGTGTTAAAAACCGGTTTGGTTGGTGCTTTTTTGTTATTTTCGCATGCTGTCCTGTGTTTAAAAGCAGGGTTAAGTCGCTCAAAGCCAATCAAATTTCGTGTTCCATGAACGAATATCTCTTTCGAAAGACCAACAATTACATGGGCTGGGGGTTATTTGCCCTGGCAACCATTTTGTATCTGCTTACCCTTGAACCCACTGTCAGTTTCTGGGATGTCGGTGAGCGGATTGCTGTTTCGTACAAACTACAGATAGGCCATCCTCCCGGAGCGCCTCTTTTTCAGATGATGGCACGGCTTTTTTCCCTGTTTGCCCTGGGAGAAGTTACCCGCGTGGCTTTCTGGATCAATACCATGTCGGCGGTGATGGGAGGTCTGGCAATTATGTTCCTGTTCTGGACCATCAATATTCTGGCTCGGAAGCTGATTGCTGCCGACAGTGAGATCACCACCACCAAAGCCATGGCCATTTTCGGCAGTGGCCTTGTAGGCGCTTTAACTCTGATGTTTAGCGATAGTTTCTGGTTCACGGCCGTTGAGGCGGAGGTCTATGTTACGTCCGGCTTTTTGACGGCGTTTGTGTTCTGGGCCGTCCTGCAATGGGAAGCCCGGGCGCACGAACCGGATGCTAATAAATGGCTTGTACTGATCTTTTTTATCATTGGCCTGTCTATTGGTGTACACCTGCTCAACCTGTTGGCTATTCCGGCCATCGTATTTGTCTATTATTTCAAGAAATATACACCTACCCGGAAAGGGATATTCGCTGCCGCTGTGATTGCTGTTGCTTTGCTCTATTTTATTCAGGAAATCCTGATCCCGGGCCTTCTGAACCTCGACTGGCAGTTTGAGCGCTTCTTTGTTAATACACTCGGCATGCCCTTTCATAGTGGTACAATCATTTATTTCGTTGTTCTGATTGCGGCAATCACACTCGGCCTTTACTATACCCAGAAACATAAAAAAGTTGCCTGGAACACCATCCTTCTCTGTTTTATGTTTATTGTGATCGGCTATTCCTCCTTCTTTATGCTGGTTATCCGCTCCAATGCGCAGGTACCCATTAATGAAAATGCACCAAAAGATGCACTGGCCATGAAAGCCTATCTGGGGCGTGAGCAGTATGGTGACTGGCCGCTGTTTCATGGCCCGTATTATAATGCACCTGTTATTGATATGGAGGATGGTAAGCCTGTATGGGGCAAAAACCGTGAAACCGGACGTTATGAGATTATCAATGAAAGAAAAGGCCTGGAGCCGGTCTATGATCCGCAGTTTAAAACCTTGTTCCCCAGAATGTGGAGTACCAGGGGTATGCATGTTGAAGGGTATGAACAATGGGGTAATGTGGAAGGTCGACCCGTCAGAACAACCCAGCACGATGGTTCCACCGAAGTGGTGAACAAGCCTACGTTTGGCGAAAATCTCCGTTTCTTCTTCTCCTATCAGGTGGGACACATGTATGTACGCTACCTGATGTGGAACTTCAGCGGCCGCCAGAATGATATTCAGGGACATGGAAGTCCGGTTAAGGGTAACTGGCAGACCGGGATCCCTTTTATTGACTCCATAAGGCTTGGTCCGCAGGACAACCTGCCTGAAAGCATGACCAACAACCCCGGCTTTAACCGGTATTATATGCTGCCTTTCCTCCTCGGGGTGATCGGTTTCCTCTACCAGCTGAAACGACGACCTAACGATTCCCTGATAGTCGGTCTGCTTTTCATCATGACCGGCCTGGCCATTATCGTTTATCTCAACCAGACACCATTTCAGCCAAGGGAGCGTGACTATTCGTATATCGGCTCCTTTTATGCTTTCTCCATATGGGTCGGCCTGGGCACCCTTGGTATTTTGAGTGCCCTGAACAGGCGTTTCAAAGGAAAGTGGTCTGATATCAGCGGTAAAGGCGGTAAGATAGCTGCCATAGGAGTAACTGCACTTTGTTTACTGCTGGTGCCGGTGAATATGGCTAAGGAGAACTGGAGTGATCACGACCGATCCGGCCGCTACTCGGCAAGAGATGTCGCAAAAAATTACCTCGAATCATGTGCCCCGAATGCCATCATCTTCACCAATGGTGATAATGACACCTTCCCCCTGTGGTATGCCCAGGAGGTTGAAGGCATTCGTACCGATATCAAAGTCGTTAACATGAGCCTGTTTAACACCGACTGGTATATCGACAATATGTTAAGACGAAAGACCTATGATGCCGATCCGCTCCCGTTCAGTCTTGAACACCAACAGTATCGTGAGGGTACAAGGGATTATGTATATATGCTTGATCGCATTGAAGGCTATCAGGACGTGAGCCGGTTGATCGATTTTGTCGGCAATGATAGTGATCGCACCCGTATTCGCACCGGCCGGGGTATGGAAGACTACTTCCCCACCAACAAGTTCCGGCTGCCGGTCGATTCCGCCAAAGTGGTTGATAATGGAACGGTTGCCCCGGAAGATGCCCACCTTATTGTTGATGACGTTGAGTGGGAAATGCCCGGTCAGGGAATGAACAAAAACCATCTGATGGCACTCGACTTCCTGGCTCAGAACGACTGGGACCGGCCCGTCTATTTTGCCATAACAACCGGAAATGAATCCTATATGGGACTTGAAGAATTCTTTCAGCTCGAAGGGATGGCTTACCGCCTGGTGCCCATCAAAACCGAACTCGACCCGGCAGAAATTGGACGGGTCAACTCCCGCATACTGTATGACAACCTCATGAGCAAATTTCAATGGGGTAACATGAATGACCCGGATGTATATCTCGACGAAGATCACCGGCGACTCACCGTTAGCTTCAGAAATGTCTTCCAGCGTCTGGCCGGACAGCTCATAGCAGAAAATAAGCCTGATTCCGCCATCACAGCCCTGGACAAAGCCATGGAAGTTATGCCTGAATACAATGTGCCCTACAACTATTTCACTTTTCTTATCGCCGAAAATTATTATGAAGCAGGCGCTTATGAGAAAGCCAATGATATAACAGCGCGCATGATCGATATTCATGAGCAAAACCTGGACTATTACTTCCGTTTTGAACGTCCGCTGGCTAATATGATCGATGAGAATAAACAGGAAAGCCTGGCGATGATGCAACGCATTGCTCAGGTAACAGAACAGCACGGACAGGAAGAACTCGCGGAAAGATCAGGCAGGATTTTTGATACATATTATGATCTGTGGGCCGGATCGTCCAGACAATTAGGGTTTTAGGCGGATAACTGTGATTTGTCGTCCTCCGTATGGAATATCATTAAAATCAGTAAGCAATCAGGTAATGTCTTGCTGTGCCTGAATACCTAAGTTGCTAAATAACAGGCATATTTTTTTCTGTCAAAAATATTGTGTATCTTTGCACCGAAAATTTGATTTAAGTCGGGAAAGGAAGGGGGCAGAAGTCCCCTTCTTTTTTGGTCGACAGACCAATGAAGCACATGAACAGGCAAGAACTATCGGAAATCATCAACGCCTATTTGGGCGACGGCAGCCTTTTTTTGGTGGATGTGAAGATCACACCGCAAAACAAGGTGATGGTATTTATTGATGGTGACGCCGGTGTGACCATTGATGATTGCAGCCGGTTAAGTCGCCACATCGAATCCTTATTTGACCGTGACCTGGAGGATTTTGAGCTGCAGGTATCTTCTGTAGGTGTCGGGCATCCATTGAAAATGAAAAGGCAGTATCACAACAACGTTGGACGCCGCCTTGCCGTGAAAAACAATGAAGATTTGGTGATCAGGGGAAAGCTTGACGAAGTGAATGATGAAGGGGTTTATCTGCAAAAAGATAAGCCTGGCAAAGGGAAAAAAAAGAAAAAAGAACCTGATACCGATGAAAACACAAAGGTGTTTTTGCCATTTCATGATATCAGTGAAGCCAGGGTGCAGGTATCTTTTAAATAAATTGAAAAACAGAATCATTTGTAAACCATAATTATAAACCGATAGCAGACAGACAATGGAAACTATTAATTTGGTTGAGTCGTTTTCTGAATTTAAAGAATTCAAAAATATTGACCGCTCTACCATGATGCTGATCCTTGAGGATGTTTTTAAGAGCATGTTGGAGAAAAAGTACGGGTCGGCAGATAATTTTGATATCATCGTAAATATTGACAAGGGAGACCTCGAAGTATGGAGGAACCGTGTTATTGTGGAAGATGGTGAGTTGACCGACCCAAACTCCCAGATCGCCTATTCGGATGCCATCAAGATCGAACCTGACTTTGAGGTCGGGGAAGAGGTGTCTGAGCCGGTGAAGATGAGCGATTTTGGCCGGCGGGAGATTTTAGCCATCCGTCAAAACCTGGCATCCAAAATTATGGAGCTGGAAAAGGACGGCATTTATCGCAAATACCAGGAATTAATTGGTGAAGTTGTGACAGCGGAAGTGTATCAGGTTTGGAAAAAAGAGATGCTCGCTTTGGATGATGAAGATATTGAGTTGATACTTCCCAAAACAGAACAGATTCCGTCTGATTTTTATCGCAAAGGAGATACCTTGCGCGCTGTTGTCTCACGCGTGGAGATCCAGAATAATAATCCCAGGGTAATTATCAGCCGGACGTCTCCCGCTTTCCTGGAAAGGCTGTTTGAGCAGGAGGTGCCGGAGGTTTATGACGGGCTGATCACCATCAAAAAGGTTGTTCGTCAGCCGGGTGAACGGGCAAAAGTGGCCGTTGAAACGTATGATGATCGTATCGATCCCGTTGGCGCCTGTGTGGGGATGAAGGGTTCCCGGATACATGGTATCGTAAGGGAATTGCGTAATGAAAATATTGATGTCATTAATTATACATCCAATCCGTCGCTTTATATTTCCCGGGCATTGAGTCCTGCCAAGATCAGCTCCGTTGAGCTTGATGAAGAGAACAAGCGGGCTGAGGTATTTTTGAAACCTGACCAGGTGTCGCTGGCTATCGGTAAAGGAGGGTATAACATTAAGCTCGCCGGAAACCTGACCGGATATGAAATTGATGTGTATCGTGAATCGGATATCGATGGCGAGGATGTGGATCTGGTAGAATTTGGTGATGAAATAGAAGACTGGGTTATTGATGAATTAAAGCGAATAGGCTGCGATACCGCCAAAAGTGTATTGAATCTGAGTGTAGAAGATCTGGTAAACAGAACCGATCTGGAACAGGAAACGGTGGAAGAAGTTGTAAATATATTAAAAGAAGAGTTTGAATAAAATACCATAAATTTGCATGGTTTTTACCGGCTCGGGAAAACGATTGATAACGGAAAGCAGAATATGACTGAAGGGACCAAAACAAAACGACTAAGCAAAGTGGCAAGGGAGTTCAATATCGGACTTACTACCATTGTGGATTTCCTGCATAAAAAGGGGATCACGGTGGCGAATAATCCGAATGCAAAGATCACCCCGGAGGCGTATGAGCTTTTGTGTCAGGAATTTCAAAGTGAGAAAAGTCTTAAAGAAGAAACCCGTAAAGCCGGGTTAAATATTTCGCGCAGGGAGAGCATTTCACTTGACGCGGAACCCAGTGAAGAGGAAGTTCAACAACCTGCTGCACCGGAAAAAGAACCCGTACATACCGGTGAAAAGAAAACCGCTCCTTCAAAGAGCGATGAGGAGGCTGAAACAAAAGAAAAAGAAGAAGCTACACCTGCTGAGCAGGAAGCTGATGATGTTTCTGATGAAGCGCCATCGGATGAGGCTGAATCATCAGCCACTGCTGCCACCGACAAATTGAAGACCGGAGAAAAAGAAGCCGGGGAGAAAGAAACGGAAGGTGAGAAACCGGCCGAATCTGTTGAAGCTGCTTCAAAGAAAGAGCCCGAATCCACAGAACCGGAAAAAGGTAAGGATACTGCCGCAGTTCAATCGGAGGAACAGGAGGCAGATGCCGGAAAGGACGCTGAAGAGAAAGAAAAATTAAAAGACAATGGGTTGAAGGTGGTTGGCAAAATCGACCTGGAAGAGGAGAAAAAGCCTTCCAAAAAAGCCAAAAAGGGAAAGCCAAAGAAAGAAAAGGATACGGCCGGGAAGCCAGAAGATGAAAATAAGGAGAAGATAAAAACGGAGGATAAGCCTGCTTCGGATGATGTAAAAAAAGAGGATAAAACCGATAAGGCTGCAAAAACAAAAAAAGAAGAGACTGAGAGCCCTGATAAGGAGAAAGATACACTTAAACAGCCGACTGTTGAGCATCATGAAACCAAATTTACCAAACTGGAAGGACCTACCATCCTTGGTAAAATGGATATTCCTGATCCCAAAGCAACATCCCAGAAACCAGTGGCTTCGTCCGGAGAATCTGGTAAATCGAAAAAGCGTAAGCGTAAGCGTATTAAAAAAGATAAGCCTGGCACGCCTGTGAAGCCTGATAAGAAGAGCGATAAGCAGGAAACTTCCAAAGCAAAGAAAGGTGGTAAAAAAGATCAGGCCAAACCCGAGGTGTCTGAAGAAGAAATATCCCGTCAGATCAAAGAAACACTGGCTAACCTGAGTGGTTCAGGTAAATCCAAGGCGGCCAAACACCGGCGCATGAAACGGGAGGTCCTTCAGCAACAAAAGGAGAAAGAGAGAGAACAGGCGGCCTCTGAAGAGAAGAAACTTGAGGTTACCGAATTTATTTCGGCCGCTGAGCTGGCCTCGCTGATGGATGTATCTGTAAATGAAATCATTTCAACATGTATGTCGCTGGGGCTGTTTGTATCCATCAACCAGCGTCTTGACGCTGAAACCATTACCATCGTAGCTGATGAATTCGGCTATGAAGTAGAATTTGTCAGTGCCGACGCACAGGGTGAAATAGAAGAGGAAGAGGATGATCCCACCAGGCTCACAGATCGGGCGCCAATAGCGGCTGTAATGGGTCATGTTGATCACGGCAAGACATCCTTGCTCGACCAGATCCGGCATTCCAATATCATTGCCGGGGAGGCCGGTGGTATTACCCAGCATATCGGGGCTTACACCGTTGAACTTGAAAAAGACCGAAATATTACATTCCTTGATACACCCGGGCACGAAGCCTTTACCGCCATGCGGGCAAGGGGTGCCAAAGTGACGGATATTGCCATTATTGTGGTGGCCGCCGATGACAGTGTCATGCCCCAGACTGTGGAGGCGATCAACCACGCACAGGCTGCAGGTGTCAGTATTATTATTGCTATTAACAAAGTAGATAAAGAAAACGCCAACCCTGATAAAGTGAAGGAAGAGCTGGCCAATATCAATGTGCTGGTTGAAGACTGGGGTGGTAAATATCAGAGCCAGGAAATATCGGCCAAGGAAGGAAAAAATATTGACGGCTTGCTTGAAAAGGTCTTGCTGGAAGCAGAAATGCTTGAACTAAAGGCAAACCCCGACAAAAATGCCATGGGTACCGTCATTGAATCGTCGCTGGATAAAGGACGGGGTTATGTGTCAACCGTCCTGGTACAGAACGGTACATTGCATGTTGGCGATATTGTGGTTGCTGGCACCACTCATGGTAAAGTGAAAGCCATGTTCAACGAAAGGGGACATCGTATTGAGGAAGCCGGCCCCTCCACACCGGTTCTGATGCTTGGATTGGATGGTGCCCCGCAGGCAGGCGATACATTTAATGTGATGCCCTCGGAAAGTGAAGCCAAAAGCATTACCAATAAGCGTCAACAGCTTATCAGGGAGCAGGGTCTGCGCACACAAAAACACATTACCCTGGATGAAATCGGCCGCCGGATCGCCATTGGCGACTTTAAAGAGCTCAATGTCATTGTGAAAGGTGATGTGGATGGCTCTGTTGAAGCCTTGAGCGACTCCGTACAAAAACTCACCTCCGATGAAATTCAGGTTAACATCATCCACAAGGCCGTGGGGCAGATCACCGAAGGAGACGTGTTGCTGGCTTCTGCCTCCAACGCCATTATCATTGGATTCCAGGTAAGGCCTTCACCGACCGCCAGAAAACTGGCCGAGCAGGAACAGATTGATATCCGTTTGTATAGCGTTATCTATAATGCCATTAATGAGCTGAAGTCGGCCATCGAAGGAATGCTGGCACCGGAAATCGAAGAAAAGGTCATCGCCAACCTGGAAGTGCGTGATGTGTTCAGGATTACCAAGGTAGGTACGGTTGCAGGCTGTAAGGTGCTTGACGGAAAGATACACAGGAACTCAAATATCAGACTGATACGTGATGGTATCGTGGTTCATACCGGTAAGCTGGGATCCCTCAAAAGATACAAAGAGGATGTTAAAGAGGTCGCTGCCGGATATGAATGTGGCCTCAATATCGACCGTTTCAATGATGTGAAAGTAGGCGATATCATTGAAGCATTTGAAACGGTGGAGATTGCCCGTAAGCTCGAATAGGGCTTTCATTAGTATTATATTTCATAACGCGGCTCATGGAGGTAACGGATTTCACGGTCGCGTTTTTTTTGCGCTGATTGTATATCATACCAAACCGAACAGCTATGATTAGTATAACGCTGAAAACCAAACATGTGGAAGACTTCGTGTCCGGAGATGAGATCCGATTGTTTGAAAGAGAGCTAGACCTGCACCGTCAGCATATTTATGAGCGGCAGGGTAAAGGAAGCGATTTCCTTGGATGGGTCGATCTTCCGGATCAGTTTGATACGTCATTGTTGGAGCGGCTGGAAACCGATGCCGGAAGGATACAACAGCAATCTGAGGTGGTTGTTGTGGTCGGTATCGGTGGCTCATACCTGGGTGCCAGGGCTGTGATAGAGGCATTATCCGGTAATGCCGCCTTTGAACAGTCAGAAGAAACAGAGGTTATATATGCCGGACATCAGCTTGATGAAGATTATATGGCAGGCCTGTTGAGCTATCTTGATGACAAAGATTACTCCGTGATTGTCATCTCAAAATCAGGTACCACAACCGAGCCGGCAATCGCATTTCGTTTGCTTCGGGACCATATGGAAGGCAAATATGGTGAGGCTGCCGCGGCCGGACGTATTTATGCTGTGACAGATGCCCGAAAGGGAGCTTTAAAAAAGCTGGCTGATAACCAGGGTTATACGACTTATGAGATCCCTGATGACGTCGGTGGACGCTACTCGGTATTAACACCCGTCGGTTTGCTTCCTGTCGCTGCTGCCGGATATGACATCAGGAAGTTACTGGAAGGGGCCCGGCAGATGTCTGAATACCTCAGAACAACAGCGGCACTGTCGGATAATCCGGCGGCCCGTTATGCCATCCTGCGTAACATCCTTTATAAGAAAGGGAAAACGATTGAGATCCTGACCTCCTACAAGAGTTCTTTGTACTATTTTATTGAATGGTGGAAACAGTTGTTTGGTGAAAGTGAAGGGAAAGATGGAGCAGGGATTTTCCCCGCCGGCACTATTTTTACAACTGACCTGCATTCTATGGGTCAGTATATTCAGGACGGGTTAAAAAACATGTTTGAAACTGTGCTTACCGTAGAAAAGACCAGCAATACCGTTAAAATACCCAAGGACTCCGACAATCTGGACGGTCTGAACTATATTGCCGGGAAAAGGATCAATTATGTTAACGAGATGGCTTCCCGTGGAACATCACTCGCTCATGTTGACGGTGGTGTGCCTAACCTGGAGATCCAGATGCCTGCCGTGAATGAGTTTTACCTGGGTGAGTTGATTTATTTCTTTGAGATGAGTTGTGCGGTAAGCGGGTACGTGTTGGGCGTTAATCCATTTGATCAGCCAGGCGTGGAAGCCTATAAGCGCAATATGTTTGCCCTGCTTGGCAAGCCAGGCTTCGAAGAAGAAGGTGAGAAGTTGCGTAAGCGACTGTAATAGGATTCTCTGAAGGCTGTTTACCTGCAGCGTTGCCTGGGCACTGTTGTTACGGTGCTTCCAGTCGTGTTATTCCTTTTTTTCTTGTTTATGATGAAAACAGCTGCGGCAGAGTGGCTCATAGGCTTCTGTTTCGCCCAGAAAAACCAGCTTTTTGCTTGGTATGGTGCGATGGGAGTACTGCGCAAGCTTTCCACAGTTAACACAGATGGCGTGAACTTTTGTAATGTATTCGGCCGTAGCCAGCAGCGCCGGCATCGGGCCGAAAGGCTTTCCTTCAAAGTCCATGTCAAGCCCGGCTACCACTACCCGTATACCTGAATTAGCCAGCTGGTTGCAAACTTCGGGCAGCCCTTCATCAAAAAACTGGGCTTCGTCGATGCCAATAACGTCTGCTTCATTGGCCATCAGCAAGATGTTGTTTGAAGAAGGAACCGGGATCGACATGATCTCATTGGCATCATGAGATACCACACGTTCCTCATCGTAACGGTTGTCAACGCCGGGTTTGTATATTTCTACGGATAGCCTGGCAATTCGGGCTCTGTTAAGCCTGCGGATAAGCTCTTCGGTTTTCCCGGAGAACATACTGCCGCAAATAACCTCGATCCAGCCACGGTATCCCGACCGGGTAATGTCATTTTCCAGAAACATTCGGCGGTTCTGCTTTAAACTTGTTATCTTTATACAGAAAAAATCAATCTTTCTGCCACACAAAAATAAACAATAACTTTACATCGTTTTTCTTCTTGTTCAGGAATTATGAAAAAATCCATGATTATTTATGAAAGAAAAAGATGTAAAAAAATCTATTATAGGGCATCTGGAGGACATAGCCGATAAACTGTCTTACATCAACCATTATCATCCGGCCAGGAACCTTTCACTGGATATTGACCTGGTAAAAGATGAGTTGCGTTTACTCTACCGTGACCTCGAGTATCTGAAAGCAATGGCAGGTGATGGACCTGATCACTCCGGACCTGCTTCTTCTGACCAGGTGCGGAATGAGCCTGCTGCTGATACCTCAGGTGCAGACGACCGTCAGCCATCTGCCGTAAATGTTGAGCAAAAAGACAAAGAACCCGGTTCTCAGCAGGAACCGTCAGGGAAACAAACGCTGCAAACGGAGGAAAAAGCAAATACGGGAACGGACAATCAGGGAGAAGCTGCACCGGCGAAATCGGCTGAGCAGCAGGTTTCGCATAAGCAGGCAAATGTGCCTGATGAGCAGGAAAAACCCCGGCGTGCTGACCCGGTCGGTTCCGGTGATACGCAAAAAGCCCACTCCCCGGATACGGGTCAGTCAAAACAAACCGATGAACCTGACTATGACCGGGATTTGTCAGAAAGAGCCTCAAAGCAGCCCTCCGGGAATGATACAGACAAACCGGCTGCCAGTGAAACGGCCACCCCCAGGCCATCCGCCAGTAAAGCAGTGATCGATATTCTGGCAGAATATGGCACGCATACCATTGGTGACCAGTACCTGCAGGAAGACAACTCACTGCACCAGCATATATCCGGGAACCAGGAAGACAGAAGTATCGGTGCCCGTATGCAGCAACAGCCTGTGACCAATCTGAAAGATGTTATTGGCGTAAACGAAAAGTTTTTGTTTATCAATGAGCTTTTCCAGGGAAATATTCAGGAATACCGTGAGGCCCTTGACCGGCTCAACCAGATGGATGGTATTAAACAGGCTTTCGACTATTTGAATGAACTGGCGATGCAGTATGCCTGGGATGCCAACCGTTCGGCGTCCACTATTGAAAAGCTGGCCAATTATGTTCAACGTCGCTATATGCAGTAATTAAGAGTCTGACCGGTTATGACAAGCCTGTATGTAGTTCCCACGCCCGTTGGTAACCTCGGCGATATGACGTTGCGGGCTATTGACGTGTTGCAGCAGGCCGATTATGTGCTTACCGAAGATACCCGCACGACAGGCAGGCTGCTGAAACACTTTGATATCACTACCAAACCCATTTCTCATCATCAGCATAATGAGCACAAAACACTTCCCGGGCTGATTGAACGTTTGAAAGGCGGACAGCGGCTGGCCCTGGTCAGCGATGCTGGTATGCCCGGTATTTCCGATCCAGGCTTCCTGCTGGTGCGTGAATGTATCCGGGAGGGCCTTGAGGTGGAATGCCTGCCCGGCGCCACTGCTTTTGTCCCTGCATTGGTTGCCAGTGGTATTCCCTGTGACCGCTTCTGCTTTGAAGGGTTCCTGCCACCGAAGAAAGGCCGTAAAACCTATCTGGCAAAGCTGGCAGGTGAAACCCGTACGATGGTCTTTTATGAATCACCGCACCGTTTGTTGAGAACGCTCACCGACTTTGCCGGTGTTTTTGGACATGACCGTCAGGCCTCGGTGGCACGGGAGATCAGCAAGATACATGAAGAGCATGCACGTGGCACCCTGGGTGAGCTGATAGACTTGTATGCTGAACGTACCGTTAAGGGTGAGATCACCATTGTGGTATCAGGTCTTGCTGTCTAATTGCAAAACCGCCATGAAAGCTTGTTGCGGCACCTCTACATTACCTACCTGGCGCATGCGCCTTTTCCCTTTTTTCTGCTTTTCCAGCAATTTACGTTTCCTGGTAATGTCGCCACCGTAACACTTGGCTGTTACATCTTTACGTAGTGCCTTCACCGTCTCCCTGGCGATGATTTTTGAGCCCAGGCTGGCCTGTATAGCAATATCAAACTGCTGACGTGGGATCAGCTCTTTGAGTTTGGTACAGATCCTTTTGCCAAAATCATAGGCATTGTCTTTGTGAATGAGTGCTGACAAGGCATCAACATGATCACCGTTGAGCAGGATATCCATTTTAACCAGGTTGGATGGTTTGTAACCGATGGGGTGATAATCGAGTGAAGCAAACCCCCTGGAGATCGTTTTTAAACGATCATAAAAGTCAAATACAATCTCTGCCAGGGGCATCTCAAAGGTAAGCTCTACCCTGTCGGTGGTAAGGTATACCTGGTTTTTTACAACACCCCGTTTGTCCAGGCACAGCGACATTACCGGCCCGACAAAGTCTGATTTTGTGATGATCTGGGCCGCAATAAAAGGTTCTTCGATATAATCCAGCTCATTGGGCCCCGGCATATCCGAGGGATTATTAACAACCTTTGTCTCTCCTGATTTAAAGTAAGCCTGGTAGGAAACGTTTGGTACGGTATTGATCACCGTCATGTCAAATTCCCGCTCCAGTCTTTCCTGGACAATCTCCATGTGGAGCATCCCCAAAAAGCCGCACCGGAAACCAAATCCGAGTGCTCCGGACGACTCCGGTTCAAAGGTCAGAGAGGCGTCGTTGAGCTGCAGCTTTTCCATGGCTGACCGCAGGTCTTCGAACTCATCTGTGTCGACAGGATAAATGCCGGCAAACACCATTGGTTTCACGAGCTCAAAGCCCCTTACAGCCTCCAGGGTGGGCCGTGCAACATGCGTGATCGTGTCACCTACTTTGACCTCTCTCGCATCCTTGATCCCGGAAATGATATAACCGACATCCCCTGCTTTGATCTCTTTCCGGGGTAACTGGGCGAGCTTTAACACACCTACTTCATCAGCAACGTAATGCCGGTTGGTGTTCATGAATTTAACATGATCTCCCTGGCTTATTTTCCCGTTATATACCCTGAAGTATGCCAGGATACCGCGATAGGGATTATAGATGGAATCGAATATGATGGCTTTGAGGGGATCATCTGGATAACCTGTCGGTGGTGGGATACGTTCAATAAGGGCTTTGAAGATAGCATCGACCCCCATGCCCGTTTTCCCGCTGGCATATATGATCTCGTCCGGATCACAGCCGACAAGGTCCAAAATCTCATCAGCTACCTGATCAGGCATGGCACCGGGCAGATCCATCTTGTTTAATACCGGGATAATCACCAGATCATGCTCCAATGCAAGGTAAAGGTTTGAAATTGTTTGGGCTTCAATGCCCTGGGAAGCGTCAACGATCAGTAATGCTCCCTCGCACGATTTAATTGACCTTGAAACCTCATAGCTGAAGTCGACATGGCCGGGTGTATCAATGAGGTTTAGTTGATATTCTTCTCCTCCGTATGTATAATCAAGCTGGATAGCGTGGCTTTTGATGGTAATGCCACGCTCCCTTTCCAGATCCATGTCGTCCAGCATCTGATCCTTGAAATCACGATCGGTGATCGTATTGGTCTTTTGCAGCATACGATCGGCAAGGGTGCTTTTGCCATGATCAATGTGGGCAATAATACAAAAGTTGCGAATGTTCTTCATAGCCTGCAAAAATACAACTAAAATCTGTTTCAGCCACCCTTCGGAGATAGTTTTCGCATGGAAGGATCATCTCAATTGTAAATTTTATTTAATTTTGACCCCGCCGGGAAAGAATAAAATAAACCAGCCGGTTAGCCGTAATTATCATTGAGAAATCAATCAATGCGGTCTTTAAACAGATGCTCTATGAGATGCCTGCCCTTCCTGCTAGTTATATTGTGGTTGCATACGCTGCCGCTGGCTGCTCAGTCCACATATCCTATTGATGACTATGATGGTCAGACCATTGCGACTTGCTCCGGCACATTCGTTGATAGCAGCCTGGGTGATTCACTCGATCATTACAGCCCCAATGAAGATTATCAGCTGACCTTTACCAGCGATAATGAAGCAAATCCATACCTGCTCCTGGATTTTGAATTTTTTCAGCTTGGTCAGCATGACACGCTGTATGTGTATGACGGAGCAGATGAAACGGCGCCGCTTCTGACGGCGGCTACCGGCCAGACATTGGCTTTTGACACCATCTATGCCTCTGCCGACAGCCTTCATTTCCATTTTGTATCTTCAGATTTTGATCCCGAGGACTCCCTGGATGTGGCTGACAGGCTGGGGTGGCAGGCTCAGATATCCTGTGCAGCACTGTGTGACCTTATGGTTGTGGATATCGACCCCCTTGACGGTCTTATGCACTGCCCGGAAACGGCTGGTATGGTATCTTTTGAAGCTGCCGCTTATTACCTGCATGATGATCCTGATACAGATCTGTCCTATTCCTGGACAATTGAAGATCAATCCCTCGAGGGAGAAACGGTAGCGTATGATTTTGAAGATACACCACCCGGGGCTTATCCTATCCATGTTACGGTGACTGACACAGAGAATGATTGTCAGGCTACAGCGGTGGAGGTGTTAATGATCGCCACCATCCCTTCCCTGGAGGGTACAACTGCAAGTGTCGACACGGCTTGTGCCGGAGAGACATTCACCCTTTTCGGAGAAGCAACACCCATTACCTGGACAGGCTTTCCTACCGTTGTGGAAGAAGAACCCCCGTTCTTGCTTGATGAGGGCACGGTGTATAGTTCGTCACTTACCTTTGACGTGTTTGATGAAGGGGTGGAGGTCTTGTCAGAGAACGATTTTGACCGGGTATGTGTTTACATAGAGCATGTTGATCAGTCACAACTTCGTTTTGAACTCGAAGCCCCCAATGGTGAAGTCATTGAACTGAAGGACATGACCGGGCCGGAAGCAAATCTGGGAGAGCCGGTTGTGTGGGATGACGAAATTCCCGGCACCGGTTACGAATATTGTTTTTCTCCGTTGCCCCAATATGGTACCATGGCTGAAACAACACCATTGACTCATGAATACCTTGATAATGCCGGTAATTATTATGCGGTTGCCAACTATATGCCTTCCGGCAACTATACCCCCGTTGAGTCACTAAATGAACTGGCCGGAAGTATGTTGAACGGTACCTGGACCATGCGGGTAGAAGATGGCTTTGATGGATCGACCGGCCACATGTTTGGCTGGAGCCTCTATTTTGATGACATGTTTTACCCGGATTCACTGATCTTTACCCCGGAAATCGTGGAGGAACAATGGTACCATAATGATACGCCCATTGATGGCAATCCGGCTACCACATCTATAGATGAACCGGGAGATCACAATTTTACATTTGAGGTTATGGATGATTTTGATTGTGTGTATGACACCACCATGACGGTTCATATCCTGCCACTCCCGGAAGCGGAAATTGAATCAGAGCTGGAAATCCCTGTTTGTGAAGGAGATTCCACATTACTTACCGTAAATCCCATTGATGATGACGGGACAGACTGGGTATATCAATGGCAGTATGCCGGAACAGATCTGCCGGATCGCACCTATGATACATTGATGGTTAAAGAACCTGGTCTGTATACTGTAATGATCACCGATACCAATACGGGATGTACCGACTTTTTCGATAAGGATGTGACAGAACAGAATTGTGACCTTACCATCCCTAACGTGTTTACTCCCAATGCTGACGGGGTTAACGATGTGTTTGAGATCGAGAACCTGGAACATTACCCCAATGCCCGGATCGTGATTTATAACCGCTGGGGTGAGAAAGTATATGAACATAACGACTACTATAACAACTGGTGGGATGGAAGAGATGCCCCCGATGGAACCTATTTTTATGTACTTCAATATACCCGTTTGGGAGAAACCAGATTTACGGAAGGTAGCATTACGATTATAAGATAATAGATACTATATAAGAGGCAGTGCATGTAACAAGCCTGATGTATACAGCAAGATAAATTTTTCTCTTTTGAATGAATACATTATTTTTGGGCTTTTTTACATATAAATCTATATCAATATCATAAACCAACTCTACGAACCCTATGACAAACGAAAAAGACCAGCATGAAGGTGCCCAGGCGCCCACTGGTACTATGCAACGTATTCTCAACAAAATTGAGGTTGTAGGAAATAAGTTACCGCAGCCTGTAACCTTATTTGCTATTTTAATTGGTATTGTCCTGATCCTTTCCGCTATTTTTGGTACTTTGGGGGTGCAGGCCGAACACCCGTCCCCTGATGTGGAAGAACCTATTAAAGCCGTAAACCTATTGACGGCAGATGGCATACAGAAGATCATGACGAATATGGTTGAGGTATTTGCCTCGTTCCCGCCCCTGGGTCTTGTTCTTGTCGTGATGTTAGGTATTGGAGTAGCAGAACGTAGTGGCCTGATTGCTTTAGCCCTGCGTGTTTTTGTGTCGAAAGTGCCCGACAGGTTGATCACTTTTTCTATCGTGGTGGCCGGTATGTTTAGCTCTGTAGCCGCTGATGCAGGATATGTCGTGTTGATACCTTTGGGAGCGGCCATATTTAAAGGGATGGGGCGCCATCCGATAGCCGGATTGGCTGCTGCTTTCGCCGGTGTATCCGGCGGTTTCGGTGCCAACTTTGTTCCGACAGGTCTTGACCCCATGATTGCCGCCTTTACCGAGTCAGCTGCCACCATTATGGATGCCTCTTATACCGTTAACCCCTTGTCGAACTATTATTTGATGGCTGTTTCGGTACCATTGATCGGACTTGCCGGTATGTGGGTTACGGAAAAAATTATCGTTCCGCGCCTGGGTAAATATGATCCAAGTGGGGAAGAAGAAGATGATGATGATCAAAACAAAGAATTTACACCACTTGAGAAGAAGGGCCTGAATTGGGCCGGCGTAACCGTCATCGCTATTCTGGTACTCATTGCTGCTGCCGTAATACCCTCCAATGGTGTGCTCCGCGCAGAAGACGGCAGCCTGAATCCTTTCTACAACTCTATTGTACCCATGATGTTCATCCTGTTTTTCTCTGCCGGTTTGGTTTTTGGCCTGGTTGCCAAAACCATCAAAGGCGATAAGGATGTGGCCAAAATGACATCCGAGGCCATGGGCACCATGGGTGGATATATTGTTCTGGCCTTTGTTGCTGCACACCTTGTTCAGTTCTTTATCTGGTCGAACCTGGGCTCTATCATGGCCATTACCGGTGCTGCCGGACTGCAAAAAATCGGCTTTACCGGATACCCACTGCTGGTCGCATTCATCCTGGTGTCATCCTTTATCAACCTCATTTTGGGTAGCGCCTCTGCCAAGTGGGCCATCCTTGCACCTATATTTGTGCCCATGTTGATGTTGATGGGTTTCTCACCCGAAACAACCCAGGCGGCATACCGGATCGGCGACTCCTATTCCAATATTCTTACGCCGCTGTTACCTTATTTCCCGCTGGTGATCGTATTTGCCCAGAAGTATATGAAAGATATTGGTATCGGAACAATCATTTCTGTTATGCTTCCGTATGCTCTCGCATTTATGATTGTAAGGATACCCATGTTTATCGCATGGTTGATGCTTAACATCCCACTGGGAATCGAAGGACCTATTTACTATCCGCAATAAAGTACAGTTGATTGAAGGTTTTTTAACCTACAATTACAACACGTACAAGAAAAGCGTCACACAGGGAAAATCAACCTGTGTGGCGCTTTTCTGGTATTTGCTTCCTTGTATCTCCTGGAGCTGAGCAAATTCCTGACCTTCAAATTGCTGATCTTTCTCCGCTCAGCTCCCAGATCTCAGCTCCCAATTTTATATCGCGGTACGCAGCCCAAGTGC
>JAWLDT010000016.1:0-41972 GCA_041686485.1 Bacteroidales bacterium
TTCTTTGTCTAGCCTTTATCTATCTTCTACCCTCTAATTTCTTTTTCCTTCGAGCTTCCAGCTTCGAGCTTCCAGCTTTTTTCACCGTTCACTGTTCACCTCTTCCACCTTCCGCCCCTGAGACTTCTCTTTCTACCTTCTAACTTCCAACTTCTAACTTCTCCGTTACACAAACAACCCACCCACCTGATACACTATCAGGGAAACAACCCAGGCTGTCAGGGTCGTATATACCACCGTAAACAATCCCCATTTCCAGTGTCCCGACTCGCGTGTGATGGTTGCAATGACGCCAATGCACGGGAAGTACAGCAGCGTAAACAACATAAATGACAGGGCCACCAATGGGGTAAACACGGGTTCGCCTTTGTTGGGCCCGGAGGAATAGGTTTGCCCCTGTATTTTCTCCACCAGTGTCTGGCTGTGTGCCTGAACCGATTCTTCAACCTGATAGAGCACCGCGATGGTGCTGACAACGATTTCCTTTGCTGCAACACCCGAGAGGATGCTGATTGACATTTTCCAGTCAAAGCCCAGTGGGGCCAGCACGGGCTGGATGGTTTTGCCCAGGGTTCCGATGTAGCTGTTCTCCTGTCGTTCAAGGAAAAGGCGGGATTCCATGTTCTGCAGGGCGATTTCTTGTTCTTCCTCCAGTTGCGCTATTCGCAGGCTGTCTGTGGAAGGGAGCGCTTCCTTACGTTCAGCAAAGTCAGCTTCGATAGCTTCCTTCCTTTCCATCATCTTTTCGGTGTAGCCAGAGCCATTCGGGAAATAGCCAAGTGCCCATATGATGATAGAGGCTACCAGAATGATGCCACCGATCTTTTTCAGGTAATGTACTGCTTTGTCCCACATGTGAGTGGTAGTAGCCCTCAGGGTGGGGATGCGGTAGGGCGGGAGCTCCATCACGAATGGAGCCTCCTTTGTACGGAAAATGGTTTTTTTCAACACCAAAGCCATTCCAATGGCTACCAGAATCCCGGTAAAATATATAAGGAACAACATCGTGCCCTGGTAGTCGGCGAAAAATGCGGAAATGAACAAGACATAAATGGGCAGTCGCGCACTGCAGGATATGAATGGATTTATCAGCATGGTTAACATGCGGTCATTCCGGTTCGACAGGGTCCGTGTCGCCATGATGGCAGGTACGTTACAACCGAACCCCATCAGCAGCGGGATAAAGGATTTTCCATGCAGCCCGATCTTATGCATGAGCTTGTCCATGATGAACACCGCCCGCGACATGTAACCAGTATCTTCCATCAGGCTGATAAAGAAGAACAACAACATGATGTTGGGCAGGAATACCAGCACACCTCCGACACCATTAACAACACCATTCATCAACAGATCCTTCAGAGGTCCGGCAGTCATGCGGGCATCCAGAAAGCCATTCAGGCTCTCAATGCCACCTTCCAACCAATCCATAGGATAACTGCCCAGGAAAAAGGTAGCGGAGAACATAACCCACATAAAGAATAAAAAGATGGGAAAGCCAAACAGTTTGTGGGTCAGGAATGTGTCGATGATCTCACTCGATTTTCGCTTTTCCGACCGGGCCGGCTGTAACGTTTCTTTCAGGGCACCAGCGATAAAACCATACTTTAGATCGGTGATCACCGACTCTGGCGGCTCTCCAAACTCATGTTCTATTTTGGAAGATTCATGGTTGGTAACTTCCAGAATATCAGCATGATTGGGGCACTCTTCCCGAATCGTCTTATGCGCCTCCTTGTCACCTTCCAGCAGCTTAATAGCCAGGAAACGGGACGATACCAGATCGGTGAGCTGCGCATTTTCTTCTTTTTTTAGTGGTTCCTGGATTTTGGTCACCGACTCTTCGACAATCGATCCATGATTGATATGGATATGCCTGATTACCTCATCACGATCTTCGTATACCTCAATGACCTTGTCGAACACGTCATTTACGCCTTTTCCTTTTGAACTTACCGTGGGTATGATGGGAATTCCAATCATTTTACCGAGTGCTTCGTAATCCAGCACATCGCCCCGGGCCTGCATCTCATCATACATGTTCAGCACCATAACCACCTTCAGGTCCATATCAATAAGCTGACTGGTAAGATATAAGTTGCGTTCCAGGTTGGACCCATCCACAATGTTGATAACTACGTCAGGGAGCTTTTCGGTGATAAAATCCCGAACAAAAATCTCTTCGGGTGTATAAGCAGATATTGAATATGTTCCGGGAAGGTCGGTAATATTGAATTGGTAGCCTCTCTGATTGTAGACCGCTTCTTTGGCTTCCACGGTTACACCACCATAGTTACCCACCCGCTCCCGGGAACCGGAAGCATGATTGAAAAAAGTAGTTTTGCCGCTATTGGGATTGCCGACCAGGGCTACATTGATGGTGCTGCCGGGTTTTCTGAAAGTATTTGCCTTTTCCGTTGAAAATACGCCCTCAAAAACACTCTCTTTTTCCGGTTTGAAATCATGTTCCGGGATTACTTCTATCAGCCTGGCTTCATTGCGACGCAGGGAAACATTATAACCCATGACATTATACTCAATGGGGTCACGTAACGGGGCTTTTTTTACCACCTGAACGGTTTTTCCAACCACAAAGCCCATTTCAATGATCCGCCTGCGAAAACCGCCACGTCCTTTTACTTTGGTGATAATCCCCCTCTCCCCGTTTTGCAACTCAAATAATGTCATAATCTTGATATAATCAATCAGTTTTTATTAAGATTGAATTAACACAATGCAAAAATACCAAATTTTTTGATAATGGAAACAGAAATCCAAAATGGGGAAGGGTTTTGAAAAATGTATTAATTTTATGCTGCCCGGATTTGCTTTCCCGGCCGAATACCGATGGTACATCAAAAATATGTCTATATGTCAAAATCTATTATTTTACAGCGCCGCATTAAAGCTACCCCTGATGAAGTGTATCGCGCCTTGACCAACCCTTTTACTATTGAATTATGGAGTGGTGATCCCGCCGTGATGAGTGAAGAACCCGGATCGCCATTTACCATGCTCGACGGTAATATTGTGGGCGAAAATGTCGCGTTTGAAGAAAATAAACTTATCAGGCAGATATGGTTTTTTGGTGAAGATCAACCTTCTGAAGTGACCATACAATTGTTTCCGGAAAAATCCAATACGCAGATTCGCATCGAACATACCGGCATCCCTGAAGAAGCCTATGAAAATATGCTGGCCGGATGGGAAGAGTCCTATCTGGACTCCCTGCAGGATTTTTTTGAATTGTAAAAAAGAGCACCTGATTATTCCTCCTTTATTGTTTATAGGCCTGTTTTGAGTCGCCGATGCATATTGTTCTGATGTTCGCGGCAACATATAATACGTCTTTCATGTGTTTCATGTTAACAAATATACATATATAAGCATAAATTTATATCTTAACTCTCATTTCTTTCTGCAAAGAATTAACAGCAGTATTTTATGATAGAATCTTATGATAGGTACATATTTTTTGATACTTTTGACATGTAAAAAAATCTTAAACCATTTCAAATTATTATGATTGATTATTACCATAAACAAAGATTATTGGCAGGTAGGAAAGGTGGCTTCATATTAATAGTGGCTGCTTTTTTTATGATTGTTTCTGTACAAGCAGAAGCACTTTCACTTGATAAACCTGTGGAAAGGGGTGAGCGGCCACCCATAGATCTGGCCAATGTTCCTGAAGATGCTTACGAAGAGGGTGTTATCAGGATTAAATTTGATGAAAGTAAGGCCGGTACATTATCAGAAACCGAAATGAGCCGTAAGGAAGACGGTGCCATCACCCTGGGGCTTCCGGGAGTTGATGCGCTCAATGCGAAGTATAACGTTCATAATGCCCGAAAAACGTTTGCCTCAGCCGCCCTGAACAACAAATACAGTGAGCGGCACAAAAAGTGGGGTTTTCATCTCTGGTATGATCTCCGGGTAGATGCCAAAACAGACATTATCGCCATGGTACAGGATTACATGGCACTGGAGGAGGTTGAACATGCTGAACCACATTACAAAAAAGAGCTGATTGGTAATGTTCCCAATGATGATAATATCAACGAACAGGGCAGCACTTTCGATTCCGGCAACCCTAAGCAAGAGGGTTGGTTCCCGGATGATGACGATTTCGAAGATCAGTGGCATTACAACAATACCGGTCAGACAAACGGTACCCCCGATGCAGATATCAGCCTTCCTGAGGCCTGGTCTATCGAGACAGGGAATCCGGATGTTATTATAGCCGTTGTTGATGGTGGAATAGAGATAACACATCCTGATCTGGAGGACAACATCTGGGAGGATGTCGGTTATAATTTTGTCAGCGACAGCGAAACGATTTTGCCACACAATCACGGCTCACACGTTGCCGGAACCATTGGCGCAGCTACCAACAACGATCTTGGTGTAAGCGGTATTGCCGGGGGCTGGGATGATCTCCCGGGTGTGAGCCTGATGTCAGCCCAGGTTTTTGAACCCGGCTTTTTCGGTCCATCAGGAGGCTTTGAAATAGCTCCCATTTATGCGGCTGACAATGGGGCTGCCATATCCCAGAACAGCTGGGGCTATACCTCTGCCGGCTACTATGAGCAAGCGGTGCTTGATGCCATTGACTACTTCAATACCTACGGCGGCGGTGACGTTATGGATGGTGGTCTGACCATATTTGCCGCCGGCAACGACGGCAACGATGCAGATAATTATCCTGGCTATTATTCGGGAGCAATGGCTGTTGCTGCTACCAATCACGACGATGAGCTTGCCTGGTATTCCAACTATGGTGATCATGTGGAGCTATCTGCCCCTGGTGGTGAGACTAACAACATCACTACGGAGGGTGTGCTAAGCTCTGTAAATACGGGATATGATTTCTATCAGGGTACATCCATGGCCTGTCCGCACGTTACTGGTGTGGTGGCGTTGATGCTATCCATGGCACCCGGTGAGTTTGACGCGGACCAGATTGCTGATATGCTGTTAAGCACAACAGATGACATCGAAGATAGCAATCCCGGTTACATTGGTCAGTTAGGTTCGGGACGCTTAAATGCCTATGCTGCTCTTCAGGAAACCTTGTTCCACATGGCCGATCCTGATGCGCCGGCAGCACCTGCTGATTTTGCTGTAACCGCCGATGATGAGGGAGAGCTTGAAGCTGAACTGACATGGACAAATCCGGTAGAGACGGCCAGCGGTGAGACGCTGACAGAGCTCGATACGATTCATATTTACCGGGGAGATGAACTTGTTCATTCCATCCTGGATCCGGTTATCGGTGAAAGCGACAGCTATACCGATACAGCTATCGACGTAGATGGTACCACCACGTATATCGTCCGTGGTGCAAACCATGCCGGCGAAGGGCTTGCAGCGAGTGCTTCTGCATTTATCGGACATGATGTACCGGTTGAACCAATGAATGTACACCTTGAACCCGCAGGTAATGATGCCAGCATCACGTGGGAAGAGCCGGCAGAAGGACTTAACGGCGGATATTTCGATGGTGAGAATCTGAGCTATACCATTACCCGCCATCCCGATGAAACCGTGGTGGCTGAAGACCATACAGAAACGTCTTACCTGGATAATGAAGTTCCGGGTGTCGGCAATTACAACTACGAGGTCACAGCTCATAATCACATGGGAGAGGGCGGTACCGCAGAATCCAACTATGCAACCCTTGGAGCAGAAGGACTGCTGATCTATGAACCGTTTGAATACGATGAAGACGAACTTCCTGCCGGCTGGACCATCGATGGCTCAGGAGGAAACAACTGGGGCGTTTATGATGATTCAACCGCCGAAGGTGAAGCTCCCCAGATGCGATTTAACTGGAACCCGTCGTTCGAAGGGGTGTCAACATTACTGACCCACGAAGTGGACATTGATGGAGCTGGTGAGCTGAAACTTACCTTTCAGAACTATCTGCGCAATTTCGGTTCTGATGCCGGCGAAATTTCGGTAGCGTATACCACCAATAGCGGTGATAGCTGGGAAGAGCTGATGTCGTTTGATGGTACAGATGATTACGGTCCTGTTGCAGAAGAGTTCTTTATTTATCCTGAAGCCGGGGCAGAAGCCTTGCAGATTGCATTTCAATGGAATGGCGACAGCTACGATATCTGGGACTGGAATATCGATGATGTCATACTGGAAAATATGGGAGAATTTTATGAGGTAACCTTTGAGGTTATAGATGAGTTTGGTGATCCTGTTGAGAACGCTGCCATTGCTATGGGCGATAAAACCCCCACCGAGATTGCTGCTGGCGTCTATTTGTTCAACCTGGTTGATCCCGGCGAGCATTCCTACAGTATTGAGAAAGAAGGGTATGAATCCCATGAAGGACAAATCGAAGTAGTGGATGACCATATAACCGAAGAAGTTGAGCTGATAGCGCATCGTTACAGTGTGGGCTTCAATATCCGTGATGAGGAAGACAATCCGCTTGACAATGCCGTTGTTACCCTGGACAGCCTCACGATAGAAAACGGTGATTATGTCTTTGAAGAAATCCTTGCCGGATCTTATCCATACACCGTTGAAAAAGAAGGTTATTATTCGGTAACTGATACCGTTGCCGTTGACCTTGAAGATATCACCGAGTTGGTGATAATGGAAAAGATGATTTTTACGGTCAGCTTTGAACCGGTTCGCGAGAACGGTCATTTCATCCCGGATGCAACAGTCACCTTCGATGGCGTTGAAAACCCCAGAGGCGACTATCATTATGAAGAAATAGAGCCCGGAACTTATGATTATGTCATTGAGCGACCTACATTCTTCTCGGAAACCGGTAGTGTTGAAATCGTAGATGAGGATCTTAATAAAACGGTTACAATGAACCCTGACGATACCAGCACGGAATTTCTTGATGGAAATATGATCGTAGTATATCCAAATCCTGCTGATGACAGACTCTCAGTCGAATCAGACAGGCAGATTGATAGAATTTCGTTAATGGATATACATGGACGCGTGATAGAGACGATATATCCGGAGGCTGAAAAGATTGATATCGATGTTGATCATCTGGAAACCGGTATGTACTTTATTCGTATCCATACATCTGAAGAACTTATTACACGGAGGATTCATATCTTGTAATAAGGAAAGTGTAAACTATAAAAAAACCCGGTTGAACCAGCCGGGTTTTTTTATAACCTGATATTTCTTATTAAAGTTCGATATATGTATTCTGTTATTGTCAGACATTAAAGCGTACATGGAAAATATCCCCGTCTTGTACGATATAGTTTTTCCCCTCAATATTAAACTTTCCTGCCTGCTTGCATGCATTTTCAGAACCCAGTTCCAGAAAGTCCGTCACTTTCATCACTTCGGCGCGAATAAAACCACGTTCCATGTCAGAGTGGATCACACCGGCTGCTTTGGGTGCCGGTGTGCCGGCTCTGATAGTCCAGGCCCTTACTTCTTTGGGACCTTCGGTGAAAAAGGTATGCAGGTTTAGTGTCTGGTAGGCAGCACGGATTAGCTTATGGACGGCAGGCTCTGTTAGTCCGAGGTCCGATAAAAACTCCTGTCGGTCTTCAGGATCTTCCAGGCTGGCAATTTCCGCTTCTGCCTGGGCGGCGATGATCAGTAGTTGGCAGCCCTCTTCCTCAATAACGCCTTTCACCCTGTCAACATGGTTGTTTCCTGAGGCTGCTGAGGCTTCGTCAACGTTACAGACATATATGACTGGTTTGGTAGTAAGCAAAAAGCAGTCGTCCAGGTATTTTTTGTCCTCGTCTTTCAGCGCGAATGTTCGTGCAGGTTCTCCTTCTTCGAGATGTTCCAGCAAAGATGCCAGCACCCCGGCTCCATGTTTGGCATCCTTATCACCCACGGAAGCTACCTTATTCAGACGCTCCTGCTTTTTTTCAATGGTTTCCGCGTCTTTGGTGATCAGCTCCAGGTCAATGATCTCCTTGTCCCGCATTGGATTTACTGAACCTTCAACATGAGGAACGGTGTCATCATCGAAACAGCGTAACACATGGATGATAGCATCGGTTTGACGGATATCCGCAAGAAACTGATTCCCACCTTTCATCTGGCTGCCCCCTTTTGTCAGCCCCGGAATATCAATGATCTCCACGGTGGTGGGGGTAACCTTAGCGGGTTTTACCAACCCGGCCAGGGCGTCGAGCCTTGGATCCGGAACTGCAAATTGCCCAAGGTTTGTCCTACCGGGAACCTGGCCGGAAGTTGCTCCCCCTCTGGCCAATGAATGAAAAAGAGTTGTCTTTCCGCAACCCGTAATACCTACTATGCCGCAATTTAAAGCCATCGTTGTTGTTTGTTTTTAAAGGTGCAAAGATACAAAATTGATTGTTGCCCTGTAACGGTGTTATGGAAGTTTTGTGCAGGAAGTTTCGTTTGTGTTTCCCATTTTTTCTATAATCGTTTCATCGCTTCGGGATTTCTTGCATCTTCGTGTTCTTTCTTTGTGTTTGGTGCCTTCGTGGTTATTTTTTCACCACAAACCTGTCCCGACCCTTCGGGAGGCACGAAGTAAACGAAGTTTTTCTCTTCCTTTCAGATTCAACCTCTGAGACTTCTCCACATTTCGACCTTTTGACTTTCCGACCTTTCTTCCAGCTTCCAGACTTTTTCACCGTTCACTGTTCACTGTTCACTGTTCACTGTTCACTGTTCACTGTTTACCGTTCACTGTTCACTGTTCAAATTGTTTTATAATCAGTAAATTTGAATAACAAAGGTTACAAATAACAGGGAGTATGATCAGACAAATTCAAACCGAAAAACTACCCATCAAGATGTGGGTGGACGAGATTGAAGAAGGAGCGCTGGAGCAGGCCAAAAATCTGGCTAATTTCCCATTTGCGGTAGATCACATTGCCTTGATGGCAGATTGCCACAAAGGCTTTGGTATGCCGATCGGCGGAGTAATGGCAACACAGGAGGTAATTGTACCCAATGCTGTGGGTGTCGATATCGGCTGCGGGATGTGTGCCATTCAGACTTCGTTAACCGATATAGCCCGAAAGGATCTGAAACAAGTCATATCCGGTATCCATTCGCGTATACCTGTGGGGCATAAACACCATAAGGTGGCCCGGGATACCCGGAAGATGCCTCCCGTTGACGATGCAAAGCCCATGCCTGTTGCTCAAAGGGAGTATAATAGTGCCTGCCGGCAACTTGGGACCCTCGGAGGGGGTAATCATTTTATTGAAATACAAAAAGGATCGGACGGACAAATATGGATCATGATACATTCCGGCAGCCGGAATATCGGCAAACAAGTGGCTGACTACTACAACCGGTTGGCTGTTAAACGAAATGCGGAGTGGCAAAGTCCGGTGCCCCGCTCGCATCAGCTGGCATATCTTTACCTTGATAACGAGGAAGGCCGTCAGTATATTCGTGAGATGAATTATTGTGTAGATTTTGCCTATGCCAGCCGCAAAGAGATGATGGAAAGTGTTATTGATTTATGCAAGGGATATTTTGGAAAGGCTTTTAATCATGCGCCCCTGATCAACATTGCACACAATTACGCGGCCATCGAAAAGCATTACGGGAAGGAAGTGGTAGTCCACCGCAAAGGCGCAACCAGAGCAGGTAAAGAAACGGTAGGGATCATACCCGGCAGTCAGGGTGCTAACAGCTATATCGTACAGGGAAAAGGTAATAAAGAAAGTTTTGAGAGCTGTTCTCATGGTGCCGGCAGGGTCATGGGCAGGAAACAGGCCATCCGGTCTCTTGATTATCAGGAAGAGGTTAAGAAGCTGAATGACAAAGGTATCCTTCATGCCATCCGGAACCAGCGTGACCTTGATGAAGCCTCCGCTGCCTACAAAGACATCTCCCTGGTTATGGAACAACAACGTGATCTGGTTGATGTTCTCGTGGAACTTACACCGCTGGCTGTCATCAAAGGATAGTTTTCCGGATGCTTCATCTGACGGATAGTTTTCCGGATGCTTCATCTGACCGGCACTTTAACTGACAACTGTATGTTTTTTACCCCCTCTGACAAGGTTATTTCTTAAAAGGGATTAATTTTGTACCTGCAAAATATATACATATGGCAAAAGAAAAACCAGGAATACCCAAAGGTACCAGGGACTTTGACCCGCTTGAAATCAGCCGGCGGGAATATATTTTCGATACAATCAGAAAGGTATATCAGCTACATGGCTTTCGGCCTATAGAGACCCCGGCCATGGAAATGCTCTCCACCCTCATGGGAAAATATGGGGAAGAGGGCGACCGCCTGATCTTTCGTATTCTGAACTCCGGCGACTTTACCGCTAAAATTGATGATGAGGTCTGGCAGACAAAAGATGCTTCGAAATTATCCCCCATGCTATCTGAGAAGGCATTGCGTTATGACCTGACCGTGCCTTTTGCCCGGTATGTTGTACAGCATCAGCATAAGATCACTTTTCCGTTTAAACGGTATCAGATACAACCCGTCTGGCGGGCAGACAGACCCCAGAAAGGTCGTTACCGCGAATTCTTCCAATGTGATGCTGATGTGATCGGCAGCGACTCCCTTGTCAATGAGGCAGAATTTATCAAGATCATTGATGAGGTATTTTCTGCATTGAACATACGCGTGGCCATTAAGGTAAATAACCGGAAAATTTTGGCCGGCCTGGCGGAATACATCGGTTACCCTGATGCGATTACGGATATAACTACCGCCATCGATAAACTGGATAAGATTGGTCTGGAAAAGGTATTGGAGGAGTTAACTGAACGTGGCCTTTCTTCAGCAGCCATTGAAAAGCTGAAACCTGTTTTGCAGGTTACTGGTACAATTCAGGAAAAACTGGATCACCTTGACGCTGTATTGGAAAGCTCATCAACAGGCAGCAAGGGTCTTGATGAGATGCGTCAGTTGTTTGATATCATTGCTGTAACACCGGTAAATAGTGCGGTTGAACTTGACCTGACCCTCGCCCGGGGGTTAAATTATTATACAGGTGCCATTATTGAGGTTAAATCCCAGGATGTCCTCATGGGTAGTATTTGTGGTGGTGGCCGTTACGATGACCTGACCGGCATTTTTGGTCTGAATGATGTGTCGGGGATAGGTATTTCATTCGGAGCCGACCGGATTTACGATGTGATGCAGTCGCTGTCGCTTTTTCCTGACAGCGTTGGAACATTCAGCCAGTTACTTGCTGTTAATTTTGGTGAAAAAGAGCGAAACTACTGTATGCCTGCGCTTGAGATATTACGTGCCCGCGGTGTACGCTGTGAGCTTTATCCTGAACCCGCAAAAATGAAAAAACAAATGCAATATGCGGATAAAAATAATATTCCCTTTGTGCTCATGGCTGGTGATGAAGAGATGGAGAAAGGTGTATTTTCGTTGAAAAATATGCGAAGCGGCGAACAACATACCCTTGAGCTGGAACAGGTCATTACGATGGTACATGCCCATAACGGGGAGTAGGTCGTTGACTATTAAGTACATAGTATCTCAACAATGCGCTGATTAATCATTGTATTCCCAACTGTTTTAAATGTCTTTCACATGCCTACCCATCATATTTCATCTGACAAGATTGATTTTGATCTTATTCGCCGGGTTATCGGTAATGAGGTGCAACTAGTGCTTTCTGATTCTGCAAGAGACAAGGTAAATGATTGTCGGCGCTACCTTGATGAACGGATTGAACGGCAGGAGGAGCCCATTTATGGCGTCACTACCGGGTTTGGTTCTTTGTGTAACCACAATATTTCGGAATCAGATTTAAGTATCCTGCAAAAAAACCTGGTAATGTCCCATGCCTGTGGGGTAGGGGATGAGGTCCCGGAGTCAATTGTAAGGCTGATGTTGTTTTTAAAGATTCAGGCTCTGGCTTACGGACATTCCGGCATTCGAATGCAAACGCTGGAGCGTCTCATCGCTTTTTATAATCATGGGATTTATCCGGTGGTATACACCCAGGGCTCTCTGGGCGCTTCCGGAGATCTTGCGCCCCTGGCACACCTGAGTTTGCCCCTCCTGGGTTTGGGTGAGCTTAACCATCAGGGAACAAAATATCCCGCAGCAGATTTGCTGGAGCAAAAAGGATGGGCACCTCTGGACCTTGCCGCCAAAGAGGGACTGGCATTACTGAACGGTACCCAATTTATGGGTGCTTATGGTGCTTATGCGCTTGTTCGTGCAAACGAACTGTCATTATGGGCCGATCTGGTAAGTGCGATTTCGTTGGAAGCATACATGGGTCGTATAGAGCCATTTTTCGAACAGGTGCACAGGGTCCGAAACCATCAGGGACAACTGGATACGGCCGCCAATATAAGGAAGATGTTGGAAGGTAGCGAACTGATGTTGGAGAAGCGCAATTATGTGCAGGATCCATACTCTTTTCGTTGTATACCGCAGGTTCATGGCGCCGGCAAAGATGTTATTGACCATGTGTCAGGGGTTTTTCGCCGGGAAATGAATGCCGTTACGGATAACCCGACCCTTTTCCCGGATGATGACCTGATCATTTCGGCAGGTAACTTTCATGGTCAACCATTGGCAATCAGCCTTGATTACCTGGGTATTGCCCTTGCTGAGCTCGGAAGCATTTCCGAACGAAGAATCTACCGCCTGATATCAGGTGCCCGTGATCTTCCTTCATTTCTGGTGGCCAGACCGGGTCTGAATTCCGGTTTTATGATCCCGCAATACACAGCTGCTTCTGTTGTAAGTCAAAATAAGCAGTTGTGTACACCCGCATCGGTTGATTCCATCGAATCATCGCAGGGTCAGGAAGATCATGTGAGCATGGGGGCAAATGCCGCCGTAAAAACACTTCTGATCCTCGACAACCTTGAGAAAGTACTTGCCATAGAGCTAATGACTGCTTGTCAGGCCCTTGAATTCAGGGACACCTCCAAAACGTCACCTGTCATATATCATCTATTAAATGCCTTCAGGGAGAAGGTCAGCTTTGTCAAAAATGACAGGCTGATGTATGAGGATATCCATGCCGCCAAAGCCTTTATTTGTGCAAATACCCCCGGGTCTTTCATGAACAGATAAATTTCTCTTCTTTAAAAACGTCAATTGGATCCCGGGTATAGGATAAAAATAGCTTGAAGCTCGAAGGAATCCGTGAACGGTGTTCTTTGTTTGCGCCTTCTGAACCTTTGTGGTTTATTTCTTTGTGATTTAACTTCGTGTTCTTAATGCCTTTGTGGTTTATTTCTTTGTGATTTAACTTCGTGTTCTTAATGCCTTTGTGGTTTATTTTTTTCTTTCACCACAAAGCCACCAGGTACACGAAGAAGACGCGAAGGCGAGAGCCAAAGGCCTCCAGGGGTTATGGTGCAAAAAAAAGCCATCAGGACGGTTGGTCCGATGGCTTTTTTACAAGTATTGATGATGCTTTATGGCATCTATACAGCTTATTTAACCTTTTCCCTTACGACTGCCTGGGCTGCGGCCAGACGTGCGATCGGGACACGGAATGGGGAACAGCTGACGTAGTCCATGCCAACCCGGTGGCAGAATTCTACAGAGCTCGGTTCTCCGCCGTGTTCACCGCAAATACCAATCTTGAGGTCAGGGCGACCCTTGCGACCTCGTTCAACACCCATCTCAACCAGCTGTCCGACGCCTTCCTGATCCAATACCTGGAAAGGATCGTTTGCCAGCAGGCCTTTTTCCAGATAGATCGGCAGGAATCGGCCGGCATCATCGCGGGAGTAACCAAAGGTCATCTGGGTGAGGTCATTGGTACCAAAAGAGAAAAACTCGGCGTTTTCTGCGATTCGGTCGGCTATAAGTGTCGCACGCGGAATTTCGATCATGGTGCCGACAAGGTGGTCAATGCTGTCGCCATATTCTTCGAATACCGTTTTTATGGTATCACGAACAATTTTTTCCTGTAGTATCATCTCCTGATGTGTTCCGGTGAGGGGAATCATAATCTCCGGGATGGCCTTAATGCCTTTTTTCTTCAGGTTGAGGGCCGCCTCAATGATCGCCCTTGTCTGCATTTCCGATATCTCCGGGTAGGTATTACCCAGGCGGCAGCCCCGGTGACCGAGCATGGGGTTTACCTCATGCAGGGCATCTACATTGGTTTTCACCTCTTCCGGTGTGATGCCCATCTCTTTGGCCATCTCTTTCTGATTTGCCTCTTCGTGGGGCAGGAACTCATGGAGTGGCGGATCAAGCAGGCGAACGGTCACGGGAAGGTCGTGCATGGCCTCGAAAATGCCTTCAAAATCTTCACGCTGGATGGGAAGCAGTTTGTTTAATGCCTTCCGGCGTCCATTTTCATCCTTTGCCAGGATCATTTCGCGCATCGTCTTAATACGGTCTCCTTCAAAGAACATATGTTCCGTACGACATAAGCCGATTCCTTTGGCGCCGAATTCGCGGGCCTTGGTTGAATCTTTCGGTGTGTCGGCGTTTGTCCTTACATGCATGCGGGTATGCTTTTCGGCAAGTTCCATCAGCTTGGCAAAGTCACCGCTCATCTCCGGATCTTTGGTGATGATCTTTCCGTCAAACACCTCTCCGGTGGTGCCGTTGAGTGAGATAAAGTCACCTGCTTTAAACTCCCGGCCGTCAATTGTCATGGTCTGTTTCTTGTAATTGATCTGCAGGCTGCCGGCTCCTGACACACAACATTTGCCCATACCACGGGCAACAACGGCAGCGTGTGATGTCATACCGCCGCGGGCAGTAAGTATTCCCTTTGCTGCATCCATACCGCTCAGGTCTTCCGGAGAGGTTTCAATACGTACAAGGATCACATTTTTACCTTGTGCAGCCCATTCGGCAGCGTCTTCGGCAAAGAATACCACCTGACCGGTTGCAGCTCCGGGTGAAGCGGGCAGGCCTTTGGCCAGCAGACTGGCTTTGGCCAGCTCATCCTGGTCGAAGACGGGGTGAAGTAACTCATCCAGTTTGTTTGGTTCGACGCGCAACAGGGCTTCATCATCACGGAGCAGGCCTTCCCGCATCATGTCCATGGCAATCTTAACCATAGCGGGTCCTGTCCGCTTACCGTTCCGGGTCTGAAGCATCCAAAGTCTGCCTTCCTGAATGGTAAACTCCAGATCCTGCATGTCGCGGTAGTGTTGCTCCAGTTTTTCCTGCTGGGCATCCAGTTCCTTGTATATCTCAGGGAAAAGTTCCTCCAGTGAGGGGTATACCTTTTTCCGTTCTTCTTCTGATACGCCCTGCAGCTTAGCCCAGCGTAGCGATCCTTCTTTGGTTATCTGCCGGGGCGTCCGGGTGCCGGCAACTACGTCCTCACCCTGTGCGTTAGCCAGGTATTCACCATTAAATATCTTTTCGCCGGTGGCAGCATCACGGGTAAATGCAACGCCTGTGGCAGATGTTTCACCCATATTGCCAAAGACCATTGCCTGGACGTTAACCGCTGTACCCCACTCAGCCGGGATATCATATTTTTTCCGGTAGTACGTTGCCCGTGGATTGTTCCAGGACTGGAAAACCGCCATTACAGAACCCCAGAGCTGTTCCCAGGGATCTTCCGGAAACTCTTTTCCCGTCTTATCTTTGATGGCTTTTTTGAATCTTTTGACCAGCTCCTTCAGATCATCCGTTGTCAGGTCCTGATCATTTTCAGCTCCCTGCTCCTGTTTCAGGCCTTCCATGATCACGTCAAACGGATCTTCTTCCTCCTTGCTCTCCGGTTTCAGCCCCATAACCACGTCGCCATACATCTGTACAAAGCGGCGATATGAATCCCATACAAAGCGTTCGTTACCGGTTTTTTTGATAAGCCCTTTCAGGGTGTTTTCGTTCAACCCAAGATTCAGTACAGTGTCCATCATCCCGGGCATAGAGGCACGGGCGCCGGAGCGTACCGATAATAACAACGGGTTGTCTGCATCACCAAAGCCGGAGCCCATCTCTTTCTCAACCTTGCGCATGTTTTCTTCAACCTCTTTTTTGATTTCCCTGACCACATAATCATGCCCCTGCTCGTTATAGAGGGTGCAAACTTCTGTGGTAATAGTGAAACCAGGAGGTACAGGAACCCCTATGTTCACCATTTCTGCCAGGTTTGCTCCTTTACCCCCAAGGAGATTACGCATTGTGGTATCACCATCGGCTTTTTTCCCGCCGAAAAAATACACTTTCTTTCCTTTTTTATCCATGTTGTCTCATTTTATAAAAAATCCGTAAATAAAATTCATTTTTCGTTAATAAAGGCCTCCCATCATCAATATTCTGATAATAAGCTGCTGTCAAAAATACAAGGTACAAAAATAATGTTTTTTTGATTTCTCCATGACTATAATCGCATATCTCAGCAAACAGGCCACATCTCCTGCTTGCATTCATGGGCTGGCTCATGTGTTTTGACGCTTTGATTGTAAACAAAATTATTGTAATTTTATGCGTAACAACGGAAATATACTTCTGACATAACTTAGCTAAAATACACTTTAGGGCATTCTTTGTTCATTTTTCATATATATCATTTCGACATGCGCCATTTTGAAACCTATTGTGAAATAATCAAAGAGGAGCCACTGAGCACGCTGGAACCTGACTGGACAATTCCCGATACATGTGTGCTTGAGGCTGTATCTCCTTACTTTGGATATTATAATGATGCCCCGATGGCAAATCCGGATCCATACATCTATTTCGTGCTTAACCAGCACTACCTTCCCGGTGAAATATGTAGAATCACCACCAGGATTAAAGCACGCACCCATGATACCTTTGATGCTGTTATAGGTAGCATTTTCCTTATGAATCAGACATTTCCCGTTATACGGATCAAAAACATATCTCACTATGACCAGGTCGTCGACATTCAACAATCTTTCCGGGAAGAGGGGATTTTGTTTAAAAGTCGCCAACGAAAAATCGATGAACAGATGATCATCATTCGTTTATCAAAATTTATTTTTTTAGAACCCCATGGTGATGGGTTATACCTGGATGTTGAGGATCAAACAAAGGGCTATTTTGTGTTGCCTGCCTGGTATGAATGGTCTGATTTCAAAGCATTAACTGTAGAAGCAAAATATGATACGTGTATTTTGCATTTTGATGCAGCGCAGGCCCTGATTATCCAAAATAACGATATACAGGAGATGGTGAGGGTTTATAAAGAGAAGATTACCCCTGAAGCTTTACGGGCAATCAGGGACAGATATCTCCAACTGATTTAAGATCTGCTTGAAAAGGACGCTATTCGTGTATGATACCTTAAGAAAGCGGAAATAAGGCGACGTTCTTTGTCGTGGCGCACAGGGGAGAGATTATAAAGGGATTACCTGTTATTAATACCTGTCAGGTGTTTATTCTTCTTCTCCTATTAAGATTTCAGCACCCAGGTGCCGGGGCTCCTTTTGGGTCAGCAGGTCAAGGAATACATTGGCTTTTGCCAGCCATTCCCTGACACGGGTTTTATCGGTTTTGTCGGGTGGGACATCTTTCGCATTAAAAGCAGAAACATCCATTTTGTGACGTTTGGCAATGTAAACAGCCCGTTGGTTATGAAATCGTTGAGAAATGATCGTAATGGACTCCTGACCGAATACTTCTTTTGACCTGACCACACTGTCGAGTGTGCGCAAACCTGCAAAGTCCATATAGATAACCTCTCCGGGTACGCCGAGTTGCATCAGCGTTTCCCGCATTTTTTGGGGTTCATTATAATAGGGTGTACGATTATCACCACTCACGATCAGATACTCTATCTTTCCATTATGAAACAATTCTGAGGCGGCAATCATGCGATTATGGAAGTAGGGATTGGGACCGCCACTGTAGACCATGGGAGAGGTGCCCAGCACAAGTCCGACCTTGTTGTGCGGGATTTCTTCGATGGCGTCAAAAAGGTGCCCTTCTGCAGATAACCGGATCACCTGATTCGATATTAACAATAACAAAACCGGAATGAGAATCAGCAATTCCAATGATAGCAACCACCATCTCCACACCCCCTTTTTTTGACCTTTGCGTCCCTTTTTCATGATGCCATAAAAATAGTTATTTTTTCATTAGGATAATCCTTACAAACGTCAACTTGTAATTTCATGATGTATCCTTCATTCTGTGTTGCTCATTGTGCACCAGTAAGCAGGAATCAATATAACATCAGCGTTCCTGAATATGTTTTAGCTTTAAACAGATAAAACCACCATGACAAGGTTTTTGACACACAGAGCAATGATTGAATAGAAGCTCGAAGCAGAGAAGTGGCTTTTGGTTTTTAGCCTTTAGCTCTTGGCTTTGTGTCTTCTTTGTGTCGTTTGGTCCTTTGTGGTAAAAAATACCAAAAAAGCACAGGGGATTGATTATTGACAATCGTAAACCTTTAATCTCTTATCTTTTTAACTTTAAGACATTTCAAACATTTAGACCTTTTGACATTTCGACATTTTTGTAAATAGAATAGCCTTAACCTTTAACCATAATGTAGAATCGTTATAATTTTTTACATAATGATCTGGCAGACAAACCTTTTATTTTTTTGTGTAAAAAATATTCAGCTGATATCCCTGTACTTTAAATAAATAATTATAGTTTTGTCCGTAGCCGAAGGGCTTAGTGTTTAAATTATTACTAAAACGAGTAGTTCACCTGTAAATTATAACGACAATGGCTAGAAAAGGAGATGTTGTTATCAACATTGAAAAATGCAAAGGCTGTGAATTATGTATTTCTGCCTGTCCCAATGAAGTGTTGGCTATGAGTAAGGAGGTCAACAAAAAGGGACATCACTATGCGGTAAAGGTAAATGCTGACTGTATCGGATGTGCCAATTGCGCGATTGTTTGTCCGGATGCTGTGATTACCGTTTATCGTGAGAAGAAAAAATAAACATTGTCCGTTCAAGTATTAAAAGAAACCTATACGATGAAAGAACTAAGATTAATGAAAGGCAATGAAGCATTGGCTGAAGCCGCCATTTTGGCGGGTGCGGATGCTTATTTTGGCTATCCTATCACCCCTCAGTCTGAGGTTATTGAATATTTAATGAGGGAGAATCCGGCTGACCGCACAGGCATGCAGGTTTTACAGGCGGAGAGTGAGATAGCGGCCATCAACATGGTTTATGGCGCTGCCGGGTGCGGAAAACGTGTTATGACCTCTTCTTCCAGCCCGGGTATCAGTTTGAAGATGGAAGGCATCTCGTATATTGCCGGTGCTGAACTTCCATGTGTTGTGGTAAATGTGGTCAGGGCTGGCCCAGGCCTGGGAACCATTCAGCCCTCACAGTCTGACTATTTTCAAGCGGTAAAAGGCGGGGGGCATGGCGATTATAAGCTGATTGTGCTGGCACCGGCCACCGTTCAGGAAAGCGTGGATTATGTACGTCTGGCTTTTGACCTTGCCTTTAAGTATCGCAATCCGGTTATGATCCTCTCTGATGGAATTATTGGTCAGATGATGGAAAAAGTGGAGTTGTTCGATCAACAGCCGCGAAGCAGCGAAAAATATGAATGGGCCACCACAGGCAAGGAACCTGATAAAGACAGTGTTATTGTTACCTCGCTGCAGCTGCAGTCCGAAGAACAGGAGAAGGTAAATCTGCGCCTGCAGGCCAAGTACCGTGAGGTAGAAAAAAATGAGGTACGTTTTGAAACCCATCAATGTGAAGATGCCGAATACCTGTTCGTGGCTTTTGGTTCGTGTGCCCGTATTACTCGTAAAGCCATGGAAATGGCGCGTAAAAAAGGAATTAAAGTGGGCCTGATACGACCGCAAACCCTTTATCCCTTCCCGGTCGAAGAGTTGTATCGGCTGGCCGGACAGGTCAAAGGTATTTTGACGGTAGAAATGAATGCCGGCCAGATGGTAGAAGATGTGAGGTTGGCGGCCAACGGACAGACAAAAGTGGAACATTTTGGTCGTTTTGGCGGGATTGTTCCCAGTCCGGATGAAGTATTAAACGCATTGGAACAACAAATCATTGGAGGATAACATATGTCAGACAATAATATTCAAACTCCCGAAAATCTGGTTTACGGGAAAACCGACGTAATGACCGACCGCGTGCTGCATTATTGCCCGGGGTGTGGTCATGGTACCGCTCATCGTATGCTTGCTGAGGTCATTGATGAGTTGGGCATTCAGGGCGAAACCATCGGTGTGGCTCCTGTTGGCTGCTCTGTGTTGGCCTACTATTATTTTGATGTTGATATGCAGGAGGCCGCGCACGGGCGTGCCCCGGCTGTTGCTACCGGTATCAAGCGGACTATGCCCGAAAAATATGTATTTACCTATCAGGGGGATGGTGACCTGGCTGCCATCGGAACAGCCGAAACCATTCATGCCTGCAACCGTGGTGAAAATATTCTGATCGTCTTTATCAATAATGGGATTTATGGGATGACCGGCGGACAAATGGCCCCAACAACCCTGGAGGGAATGAAGAGCTCTACATCCCCACGTGGACGCGACGTAGCTACAATGGGGAATCCCTTGAAAATGACAGAGCTGGTCGCACAACTACCGGGTACATACTATGTCACACGGCAGTCTGTCCATGCACCGGCCAATGTCCGAAAAGCCAAACGGGCATTCAAAAAAGCGCTTGAGTACCAGAAAGAAAACAAGGGAACCTGTATGGTCGAAATTGTTTCCAACTGTCCGTCGGGCTGGAAAATGACCCCGAAGCAATCCAACGAATGGATGGAGGAACATATGTTCCCCTTCTACCCCTTAGGTGACATTAAAGTACCAGAAAAATAAAATCCTGATAAGCTATGACAGAAGAATTAATAATTGCCGGATTCGGCGGGCAGGGAGTGCTTTCCATGGGACAGATCCTCTGCTACAGTGGCGTAATGCAGGGCAAAGAAGTTAGCTGGATGCCTTCCTACGGTCCCGAAATGCGAGGTGGCACTGCCAATTGCACCGCTATCATCAGCGATGAACAGATAAGTTCACCCGTTCTCAACGAGTTTGATACCGCTATTGTGCTCAACCAGCCTTCAATGGATAAATTTGAAGATGCCGTCAAGCCAGGCGGTCTGCTTATTTATGAAGAGAATGGCATGACGCGGAAGCCCGAACGGAAAGATATTACCATCTGTTCCATTGCCGCTTATGATGAGTCTGTGAAAATGAATAATACCAAAGTATTTAACATGATCGTCATTGGTGGTTTCCTGAAGGTGAAGCCCATCCTTGAGCTGGAAAATGTAACCAAAGGCCTGCAGAAAGTGCTGCCCGAAAGGTACCACCATCTGATCCCCTTAAACGAGGAAGCCATTCATCAGGGAATGAAGATCATCAAAACTGAACATGAACCGGCTTAGATCGACAGGAAACGGGCTTTTTCAATCAGTTGTCTCTGTGAGAAGATCATGGGGCCAATGGTTGGTAAGATTCTTATTTTATGAAACCATAAACAACAAAAGAGCCGGCTGATGATGAACGGCTCTTTTTTTATGGACAAAACAACAATACATCTTCCGCTACGATTAATCGCTATTAATCCGGGTGGGTACCACCTGATGACACAGGCTGCCATTAATGGCCGAAAAGCCAATGTGTTGTTGGATACCGGTGCATCAAAAAGTATTATGGACCTGAACCGTGTGAAGGAATACGCTAAAGATCCCGATATTCGCCCTTATGAAAAAGCTATGACAGGCATGGGCGCTGATAAGATCAACCCCTTTATCACCACGCTATCGGTTGTTACGTTTGAAAGGGCACGAATTGACAACCTTGAAGTTGTGCTGTTAGATTTGGGGTTTATAAATGATTTCTATGCTTCACTGGATCTTCCTCCTATCGATATGATTGCAGGGGGGGATCTGTTGTTCAGGATGGGGGTAGCTATTGATTATTCCAGGAAATTGATCCGTATCAGGTCAGATTTGCCAAATACGTAAATTCCCCGGTATTTTTTTCCTTTGAGAAAAAAAATCAATTAACTTTGCGGTCGTTTTTTACATGATAACATAAAGTGCAACAACATGCAGAATAAAGGTTTGATAAGGTTTTTTGCCATTGCGCTGGCATTGGTATGTTTGTATCAGCTCTCCTTTACCTATTTCGCAAACAAGGTAGAGCGGGATGCAGAGAGCTATGCACGTAGCGAACAATATGTTGAACAGGCCAGAGAGATGGCCGACGGGGATGAACTGCTGCAGGAATATCTTCTGGATTCCATAGCCGTCGAGCGAAAGCAGTTCTATCTTGATTCCATGATGAATCAGCCGGTGTATAACCTGGGTTTTCGTAAATATACATTTCGTGAATGCAAGGAGCGGGAGCTGAACCTCGGTCTCGACCTGCGCGGTGGAATGAATGTTACCCTGGAAATATCTGTTCCATCTATTGTTCGGGCTCTGGCAACGGATGATACAGATCATACGTTTGAGGCCGCGATGGATCGTGCCATGGAGATGCGCGAAACCGGCCGTGAAGATTTTATAACCCTGTTTGGACGTGCCTTTGAAGAAGTTGCTCCCGATGCCAGTCTGGCATACTTCTTTAGTACCCCGGAGATGCGCGACCGTATCTCAGTAACTTCTTCCAATGAAGAGGTGTTGCGTGTGCTGGAGGATGAAGTAAGTTCGGCTGTTGACCGCTCTTTCCAGATTCTCCGCACCCGTATCGACCGTTTCGGAGTTGCACAGCCCAATATTCAGCGACTGGCTACTACGGGCCGTATCCTGGTTGAGCTGCCTGGTATTAAAGAGCCGGATCGCGTGAGAAACCTCTTGCAGGGAACAGCAAAACTAGAGTTTTGGGAAACCTATGAGTTTTCTGAAATCTATGAGTATTTCTATGAAGTCAATGACAGGTTGAGGCAGATGCAGATGCCTGACGAAGAGGAGGAGCCGGAAGAAGCCGGAGAAGATCCGTTGATGGAAGACCTGGCCGAAGATCTTGATGAATTAGATGAAGAGGAGGAGGATAGCCTGAGCATAGCCGATATGATGGATGATGATTTTGAGGATGCTGATGAATTTGAGGACTTCGCCCAGGAGAATCCGTTGTTTGCCTATCTTACCCCGTCCTTTGGTCAGGACCAGGCAGGCAATATGGTGCCCCGCCAGGGACCCGTCGTGGGATATGCAGAAGTGCAGGATACAGCACGCGTCAATAATATTCTGTCCCATCCACAGATTCAGAATATCCTGCCCCGCAATATGCGGCTTTACTGGAATGTAAAACCCGCCAGGGGCACCGAAAACACCCATGAGCTGATCGCTATCCGTGAAACAACCCGCGATGGTACCGCTCCGCTCACCGGAGAAGTAATTACTGATGCCCGACAGGATTTCAGCCCAGCCGGAGATGTACAGATCAATATGTCGATGAACAGTGAAGGAGCCCGCACATGGCGCAGGTTGACAGGCGACAACATCGGTCAGTCCATCGCGATTGTGCTCGACGGGTATGTCTACTCATTCCCGACCGTGCAATCCGAAATTACAGGGGGTCGCTCCCAGATATCCGGCCAGTTTTCCGTTCAGGAAGCCCAGGATCTTGCCAATATCCTGCGCGCAGGTTCATTGCCTGCACCCGCCAGGATCGTTGAAGAGGCAGTCGTAGGACCTTCGCTCGGACAGGAAGCGATTAATGCCGGATTTACCTCATTCCTGGTGGCTTTTATTGTAGTGTTGTTGTACATGGGATTCTATTATAGCAGAGCCGGCCTGGTGGCCGACCTTGCCCTGGTAGCCAACATCTTCTTTATTATGGGGGTACTTGCCTCTCTTGGCGCCGTATTAACGCTGCCGGGTGTTGCCGGTATTGTTCTTACGCTTGGTATGGCCGTCGACGCTAACGTGATCATCTATGAACGTATCCTGGAAGAATTGCGTGCCGGCAAAGGACAACGACTGGCCATCGCTGACGGTTATAAAAATGCCTACTCTGCCATTGTGGACGGTAATATCACAACCCTTTTAACAGGTGTTGTACTCTACATCTTCGGTTCAGGACCGGTTCAGGGATTTGCCACTACACTGATCATTGGTATCATCTGTTCATTGTTTACGGCGATCTTCCTCTCCCGCCTGATCTTTTCCAGATGGATAGAAAAAAATGTCAACATCAAATTCAATTCCAAATACACCAGGGATATTCTTACCAAGGTGAATTTTGACTTCATTGGTGTAAGAAAACGTTTCTATGTGATTTCATCCATTGTCATCCTCCTGGGCCTCGGTTCGTTTGCTGTCCGTGGATTGAGCTATGGAATCGATTTTTCAGGTGGCCACTCCTATGTGGTGCGTTTTGATAATGACGTGAACACCGTTGATATGCGGGCTTCCCTGATTGATGAACTGGATGAGCCTGCGGAAGTCATTACCTTTGGCCCGTCAAACCAGGTCAGGATTACAACTTCTTACCTTATTGATGAAGAGACTACAGAGGCAGACTCTACCGTCCAACGTAAAGTTTATGAAGGCATAAAAGACTTCTTTAATGAGCCGATCACCTATGAACAATTCATTGCCGATGATGATGACCAGGTGATAGGGCGCTTAAGTTCCCAAAAGGTTGGTCCGGCCGTGGCCAGGGATATCAAAGTAGGTGCCGTTGTCAGCGTTGCCATCGCCTTGCTCATTATCTTCTCCTACATTGCTTCCCGGTTTAGAAAGTGGCAGTTTGGGGTCGGAAGTCTCTCGACACTCTTCCATGACTCCATCATTGTGGTATCGCTGTACTCCCTGTTCTATAATGTGGTGCCCTGGACCATGGAAATCGACCAGGCCTTCATTGCTGCCATCCTGACCATCATCGGGTACTCGGTCAACGATACCGTGGTCATCTTCGACAGGATCAGGGAAAACATCAAACTGTTCCCGAAGCGTGATCTCAAAAACAATATCAACACGGCACTTAATTCCACCTTGTCCCGTACTTTCAATACCTCGGGAACCACAATTGTGGTGCTGCTGATCATATTCCTGCTGGGGGGAGAGGTGATACGCGGATTTGCTTTTGCTTTGATGATCGGCGTTGCCGTGGGTACCTATTCATCGTTGTTCAACTCAGCGCCCATCGCATATGACCTGCTGATGATGAAAAACAAAAAAGGAGACCAAAAGAAGAAAAAGAATAAATAATAAGTCTGACAGAAAGGTATAATGCCACAGCATTATACCTTTCTGTCAAATACACAATTTGTTTAACCAACATAGGAGATCAAATGATGCGTTTACTGCTTAATCAATCTATGCAGCGGTTAGGGTTTATGACCCTCATCATGGCTATGGCAATCCTGCCTTATGGCTGCGGTGAAGCAACTGACCCTGCAGATATCGAGACATTCTGCGATAATTATCGTACGCATGTCGAAACATTGTCTGATGATTCGTTTGAAGGGCGGGCTCCGGCTACCCCCGGCGGTGAAAAAACCGTGGAATATATTACAGACGAATATCAGCGAATTGGTCTCAAACCTGCCGTGGGAGATTCATACCTGCAGCGGGTACCTCTCGTTGAAATCACCGGTCGCGATTTCTCTGACCTGACTATCAGGGGAGATAATGAAGAAAAAGCCTACCAGTACCTGGATGATATGGTCATTGGTACCACTAAACTTCAGGATTATGCTTCTCTGGATGAGAGTGAGCTGGTTTTTGTCGGATATGGTGTGGTAGCGCCTGAGTATGGCTGGAATGATTATGAAGGTATAGATGTGGAAGGTAAAACCGTCGTTATGTTGATCAATGATCCCGGCTTTATCCTTGAAGATGATGCGTTATTTACAGGCCGTGCAATGACCTATTATGGCCGCTGGACTTATAAATTTGAAGAAGCAGCCCGTCAGGGTGCCGATGGCGCCCTTATCGTGCACCAGACTGAACCCGCCAGCTATGGCTGGGATGTCGTTAGAAACTCCTGGTCGGGTACGCAGTATGGTATTGGCGAAGAAACTGGTGAACCCAAACTGGAGGTTGAAGGCTGGATCCAGAAAGATGTTGCCCGCGAATTATTTGAAATGGCCGGCACCAATCTGGATGATGCCCTGAACAGTGCCGTCCAGGATGACTTTGAAGCCTTTTCAATGGGGCTGACGGCGAATGCTGATTTTAACAACGACTTTGCGTATTCAGAGTCCTACAATGTGATCGGTTACATCGAAGGTACAACTTACCCTGATGAAACCATTAAATACATGGGACACTGGGATCACCTTGGCATGGTTGAAACAGAAGATGGTACTGACATCTATAATGGTGCCGTTGACAATGCTACCGGCATTGGCGCAATTCTATCGATAGCTGAACGTTTCCAGGCCCTCGATGAAGGCCCTGAGCGCTCCATTGCTTTCCTGGCAGTTACAGCCGAAGAATCCGGTTTGCTTGGCTCCGCGTATTATGCCGAAAATCCTGTATTCCCGCTTGAAACAACAGTTGGTGGTGTAAACATTGATGCCCTCAATGTTTATGGTCCTACCTGGGATGTCTCGGTTGTTGGTTACGGTAATTCAGAGATGGAAGATTATCTTCGCAAGCATGCTGAAGAACAGGGGCGTCATCTGGTTGAGGAACCTACGCCGGAAGCAGGTTCTTTCTATCGCTCCGACCATATCAACCTGGCCCGCCAGGGGGTACCCATGATCTATGCCCAGGGCGGTTCTGACTATATCGGGAAAGACGAAGAATATGCTGAAATGGTTGCCGAAGATATGGCAGATCGTTATCATGCACCATCGGATGTGATTCATGACAAATGGGTTTGGGATGGCATGCATCAGGATATGTGGCTGTTTTTCAACCTTGGTAAAGAACTTGCCAATAGCGATGTATTCCCCAATTGGCAGGAAGGAAACGAGTTCAGACAAATCCGTGACGAGAGCGCTGATCAGCGCAGATAATAGTTTAACCCGGATTGCATCATAGGATAATCCGGGTAACCTAATAGAGACTATCCTGACAGGATGGTCATGCAGACAGGCAATGGCTTATATCCTTCGCTATTGCCTGTTTGCTGTTTTTTATATCAGCATGTTGGGATAGAAAACCATTATGAAAGGAATCAATTCTTTTTAATTTCCAGCACTTCGAGGTCTTTAACATTCCGTTTATCTATAATAAAACGCACTATGGTGATGGCTTTATGAAAGCCGCTCCGGCCGGCGGCTCCCGGGTTAATATGAAGCAAATCATTTTTTTTGTCTGGCATTACTTTTAGAATATGTGAATGGCCGCTAATAAAAATATCAGGTGGCTCCACCTTCATCATTTCCCGTATATTTCTTTCATAACGACCCGGATAACCCCCTATGTGGGTCATCAGCACATCACAGTCTTCACACCGGAAACGCAACATACGCGGAAATTTTGCGCGAACCTCCTGATCATCTATGTTGCCATAAACGCCACGCAAAGGTTTTATCGCCTGTAAAGCCTCAGCAACGTGCAGGCCGCCAAAATCCCCGGCATGCCATATCTCATCACAATCCCTGAAGATTTCGGGAAGATCCGGATGCAGATAACTATGTGTGTCAGAAATCAAACCGATTTGTCGCATAAGAAACCCATGATTTTCAATACAATCAACATGATGTCAGATAAGATGTTGGACAGTAGTCATAGCAAAGGTAAGAAAAGGGTTTTGAGGCATGAACCCGCAGAATTTTTTTATATTTTTATAATTTGTTCATATTTTTAGCTTAAATATGGTGATATTGATAAAGCATTGCCTTATTTTTGTGGTTTATATTAATGAAGAGTTACCAAGAAAGCGCTTATTATGACCAAAGTAAAGATATTAGATAAAGAGTTTGAAAAGAATATGGCTTTTGAAGATATTCAGGCTGCTATACAGCGTATTGCCGATAGGATATCAGATGATTACCGGGACAGCCACCCCATGTTTCTCTGTGTCCTGAATGGGGCCTTTATGTTTGCAGCAGATCTGTTTAAATACTATCAGCATCCTTGCGAAATATCCTTCATTCAATTATCATCGTATGATGGCACCGCGACTACCGGTAAAGTGGAAACTATTATTGGACTGAGCCATGAGATCAAGGACCGTGATGTTATCATACTGGAAGATATTGTTGATAGTGGCATAACGGTTGCACATCTGGTTGAAGACATGAAGTATTATGAGCCAAAAAGCGTGCGTATTGCCACACTGTTGCTTAAGCCAGATGCGGTACAAAATGATGTTCGTCCCGACTATGTGGGTATAGAGATACCTAATGATTTTATTGTCGGTTTCGGTTTGGATTATAATGGATATGGAAGAAACTTTAAAGATATATATCGGATTGTTGAGTAATTAAATCGAACAAACATTGTTTCCCCCGGGGGGATATAAAAAATGCGTTATGTTAAACCTTGTTATTTTTGGCCCTCCCGGTTCGGGCAAAGGAACCCAATCTGCAAGAATAGCTGAAAAGTATTGCCTGACCCATTTGGCTACCGGTGACCTGCTCCGGGAAGAAATTGAGAACAAAACAACCCTGGGGTTTGAAATTAAGAAATATATTGATAAAGGGTTATTGGTCCCTGATAAGATCGTTATGCGGGAACTATATCGTCGCGCATCTGACCATATGGATGCTCCGGGATTCATATTTGACGGTTTTCCCCGTACCATCATTCAGGCAGAGATGCTTGACCGGCTGCTGGAAAAAAGAGCCGCCCCCATATCCCTGGTCATCTCTGTGGAAGTTGAAGAGGAGGAGTTATTTAAGCGTATGATGGGGAGAAGCCAGGATTCGGGCAGGTCCGATGACTCAGCGAATATCATCCGTCGCCGCCTTGAGGTGTATAAGGAGCAAACCTTGCCGTTGCTATCCTATTACAAAGCCCGGGGTAAACTGGTAGCCATCAATGGCATGGCACCCGTGGAAGAAGTATTTGCAAAGATCAGTTGTGCCATTGATACATACCGGGACAGTCAGAAAATCCTGCCTACGGTCAGTTAATCATCTGCATTAGCTTATTAAAGACTATTTTATCTGATGATATCAGGTTTTTCTTATTGGGAAGGATCGTTTAAATGAATGCCAACTTCATTGATTATGTAAAGGTATATTGCCGTTCTGGTAAGGGTGGGGCGGGTTCTGCCAATCTGCGCAGGGAAAAGTTTGTGCCCAAAGGCGGACCTGACGGTGGCGACGGCGGCCGTGGCGGTCATGTAATCCTGCGAGGGAATGCCCAGCGATGGACACTTTTGCATCTGCGTTATACCAAACACCTTTTTGCCAAACCGGGTGCTCCCGGTGGCAAACAGCGAAGCACCGGCGCGGACGGGCAGGACGTTATCGTAGATGTGCCGCTTGGAACAGTGGTTAAAGATGCAGAAACCGGTGATGTTGTAACCGAAGTCACCGCTGATGGAGAAAAAAAGTTGCTATTGCCCGGCGGACGGGGTGGACGTGGAAACGTCCATTTTAAGTCAAGCACCAGGCAAACCCCACGCTATGCACAACCAGGCGAGGAAGGAAAAGAGCGACAATTTATCCTGGAATTAAAAGTACTGGCCGATGTCGGACTTGTCGGGTTTCCCAATGCCGGGAAGTCAACCCTCTTGTCAGTCGTCAGTGCCGCGAAACCTGCCATCGCAGAGTATCCATTTACTACATTAGTACCCAACCTGGGTATGGTGGCCTATCGCGATAACCGGTCTTTTGTGATGGCTGATATACCTGGGATTATCGAAGACGCCCATAAAGGGAAAGGACTTGGTCACCGCTTTCTGCGGCATATAGAACGAAATGCGCTGCTGTTGTTTATGGTTCCAGCCGATAGTGAAGATATACCCAAAGCCTATGAGGTGCTGCTCAACGAATTACAGGCGTATAACCCCGAGCTGCTTGATAAGCAAAGACTGTTGGTGATCAGTAAATGCGATCTGATTCATCCGGAAGGAGTCGAAGATCTCCGGAAAACGGTTGAGGACGCCATGCAAGACGTGCCGGTATCTTGCATCTCAGCCCACACCAATATGGGAATTGAACAGCTGAAAGATACCCTGTGGACTATGATGAACGACTGAGCAGACTAACCGCTTAAAAATAGCCCGACAGCTTTCCCTCAATCTTGTCTATATCAATGCGACAAATACAGACATTGTTAATGGCAGGTGTATTATAACTGAAATCCTTTCCGGTGTATTTGCGCATGGTGACATTCATGATGCGTACCTTCTCATCATAATCATCAACAAATGTTGCCCGGCCGTATGCCAATACACTCCGGTAATGCATACCGTAGCTGCATGCCACCCCTTCGTTGCGGTGGAATAATTGGTGGTCGGTGCTAAAGGCCACACAAACATCCGGCTGATGCTGAAGAATACCAATCTTCTTTCCTTCCCCGGCCATGTGCAGATAGATAACATGCTCTTCGTAGCCAAAGTTAAAGGGTAACACGTAGGGCTTGCCTTCGGTGTCCGTCATGCCCACATAACAGGTGTCGCACTTGTTAATGATCTCCCGGATCTTTTCAGGGTTGTTTATCATATTCGTCGCCATAAGCAAACTGTTTATTCGTGTTTATGTCTCCACAAATTTAATGGAAAATATATATCGGAAGTTTGTTTGTTTTGGCAAAATTTTTGCTAAAAACTAATAAATTAGTTGTATAACTAAAAAATTAGTTATATTTGTGTTGGCAAACATAAATAATTTGTGATGAAAGAGCTGACCAGGGCAGAAGAGCAAGTAATGACCATTTTGTGGCAAATAAAGTCGGGTTTTGTTAAAGATATCCTTATGCGTTTTAACGAACCAAGACCTGCATATACCACCGTATCAACCATTGTACGCATTCTGGAGGAAAAAGGATTTGTTGGTCACAAGGCATACGGCAAAGCCCATGAGTATTTCCCGCTTATTGATAAAACGACCTACACACGGGCGATGATGAAGGGTATTCTGAGTAATTATTTTGGCAATTCATTACGACAAATGATATCCTTTTTTACGCATGAAAAAGGCTTAACGGCCAAAGAACTCGAAGAGCTGAAAAGGATCATTGAAGAAGAAATCGGGAACAAAAATGACGAATGATATTTACAGATAAATAGCATCATCATGGAATTACTGGCTTCTTATTTATTTTGGACATCCATTTATATTGCCATTGTGGCGATGTTGCAGTGGTCAATATTACGCCGGTCATCGGATCCGGCACAAAACCGTTGGTTCATTCTACCGGGTTTGGTTACCGCCCTGTTTATGGGATTGTTCTCCTTGTTGCCGGCACAAAGCCTTTTGGGTGCAGGCCAGGTGTCTGTTTATCTGTTACCCGAAGTTGTTGCAGGTACTTCCCACGGACTGGAATATTCACAACAGGGGATCTACGAGGCCTTTAGCACTCAGCGTATGGTATTTTCGGTGACTCTGGGTATTTCACTTATCCTGTTGGTGCGTTTGCTGGTCAGTGTCTTTTTTCTTCTGTTCCGTATACGCCTGAGCCGGAAAATAACTATGTATGGCTGCACGATTTTGCCTGTTAACAAACAAACCGGCCCTTTCTCATTCTTTGGCTTTGTATTTGTTCCTGAGCCATTGCTGTCTGACAAGAACTTGTATACTATTCTTTTACATGAAAAGGCGCATATGCTGAAAAAGCATTCTATTGACCTGATCTTACTGGAAATACTTACCGTATTGTTCTGGTTTCATCCGGGTGTCTGGTATTTGCGTCGTGAATTAAAGATGCAACATGAATATGAGGCCGATCGTTATGTGCTTAAGGCCATCTGCGATAAGAAGGCCTATCAGGAGCTATTGCTGGATTTGTCTTTTTATGGTTGCCACTTACCGGTTACTAATTCAATTAATTACCCACCTTTAAAAAAAAGAATTATGATGATGAACAAAACATCCAGGAAAAATCGTTTCAGGGCTTTTATAGCCATCTTGATGATCATACCTTTGTTTACCATGATCTGGCTTTTGCAATCCTGTGAGCAGAAACCTGCAAACGATCATGAACAGAAAGAAGCTGTTACAACAGCTGATCAAGTTGAGGAAGAAGAAGAAGATGAAGATGTCATTTTTACTGTCGTGGAGGAAATGCCTGAGTTTCCCGGGGGAGAGGATGCCCGGCAAACATTTATGCAGGAAAACCTGGAATATCCCCGGGAGGCAAAACAGGCAGGCATACAGGGAACCGTGTTTGTTAGTTTTGTGGTTGAGGAGGATGGCAGCATAAGCAATGTGGAAGTTTTGCGTGGTGTTGGCGGTGGTCTTGATGAGGAAGCTGTTCGCGTGGTTAAGGCGATGCCAGACTGGAAACCTGGTCGTCAGCGGGGTAATGATGTGCAGGTGCAGTTCAACATGCCTGTCAGGTTCCAGCTTGATCAGGATGAAGGTTCTGATGAATCAATAAGCGATGATGAAGCAAATTAATTTATCATTGAAGATGAATAATACACGTTTTCAGATGAGATAAATACCAAAGAACTCAATGATCTGATATCACTTGAAGAGATTGGACACATTGAAGTATTGACAGGAAATGAAGCAGCGCATTATGGTTAGAGCAGGGTTGTGAAGATCTCAAAGAAAGTAGAGATTTAATATTGCAGAGATGAGTTACCTGATAATGCAGATGTGTTGTACTGAATTTACAGCGCAGGCAGGCTGTTAAATCACACTGAGTATCTGTGAGAAGATGATCATGAGCACCAGGGCCATTGGATAGACCGTAGCGTAGCCCAGCGTGGCAGCATCTGATCCCGTTTTGGCATCGGCGGCTGCCAGAGCAGGTGTGCTGGTCATGGAGCCTGCTACCAGGCCAAGAACAGTGGCGAAGTTGATTTTAAAGCCATAATGACCGAGGATGCTGGTTAAGATCATTGGTATGATGGTGATGGTCATTCCGGTCCATAATAATGTCCAGCCATACTCAGACAGGGCATCAGCTATATGGGCTCCTGCCTGTGTGCCGACAGCAGCCAGAAACATTAGCAGTCCCAGCTTACGAAGCAGGTTATTGGCTCCGCCAGACATATTCCATATAATCGGGCCTGTTTTTCCTAACTTGCTTAATATCAAGGCAGATGTTAAAACGCCACCTGTAATTCCCAGGGAGAATTCAAACACGCCGAAAATGGGGAAGGTGACAGAACCAAGCAGTACACCAATAATGATACCCAGGCTGATAGGAAGGAAGTTGGTTTCGCTGAGGCGTTTTTCGTTGTTCCCTAATAGTTGCATTACCCTGGGCATATTTTCTTTATCAGAAGCAAGCAATACTTTGTCCCCAAACCGTAAGGTACTGTTACGTCGTGGCGGGATGTCGATACCGCTGCGCCTGATCCGGGTGATGGTGGCATTGTAATAGGCCCTCAGACTCAGGGATTTCAGCGTTTTGTTAATTGCCTCCTTATTGGTAACCAGCACCCAGTTTACCTTATACCCTGCGGCCTGGGGTACCTCTTCCTCGGAGCGTGGCCCGATCATAAATTCCACTTTGTCCAGCGCAGCCTCCGTACCTACAAATTTTACAATATCGCCCAGATAGAGCCGGGTGTTCTCTCCCGGCGTGTAAACCTTTCCCTGGTGCTTGAGACGTATGATGACAGCCTGAGTGATTGATCCGACATCAAGCTCATGGATGGTCTTCCCATGAACGTTCTTGTTTTCAACAACAAAGTTGCGGTCCAGCATCTCAGGGTGTTCATCTTGCGTTAACCGGCGGTATTTTTCCTCCTCTTTTTTCATGTCGATCCTCATGATAACCGGTAGAAGATGGATCACCAGGATGGCCATTACAGCTCCTGCAGGATACACTACTCCATACCCTACAGACGGGAGTGTTGACCCGGAAATGTCAATGGCTGCTGCAAGACCGGATGTGCTGGTAAGGGCCCCGTTGAATATGCCCACGCCAAGAAGTGGATCCAGACCAAACACATAACTCATCAGATAACTCAGCAAGGCTGCAGTTGTTACCAGAAAAAGGCCAATGCCTAAAAATTGCCTGCCTGACTTTTTGAATGAATCGAAGAAGCCGGGTCCGGCCTGCATGCCAACTGTAAAAATAAAAAACATCAATCCTATGGTCTGGAAAGCCTCCGGGACCATGATGCCATAATGCCCCATGATCAGTGCCACGAATACAACAGCCGATATGTCAAGGGAGAAGCCCCGGAATTTAACACTTCCGAGCATGATCCCGAGTGTGATGATCAGAAAAAGAGCAAAGTACCCTTCATATAATAAGTCAGGCATAGTTGCGGTGAACATTCAAAACGATTACAAGTTTTACTTTTATGGTGATACAAAGGTAATTCTTCTGTAATTTTAATGATGTTTTTATGACCCTATTTCTTTGACAGATGGTGATTCGGCTTCTTCTTATTCTTGTTTTCCTGGCAATTATTGATATTTATGCATTCCGGGGGATACATCATTTACTGCCCCGTGGGAGCAGACCCGGGCGTATTGCAACCCGCCTCTATTGGCTTGTTGACGGGATACTGGTTTTGTTTATCCTGGCATGGCTGTATTTTATCCGTAATACGGAAATTCCTGACTATGTGACTTACCGTCGTTTTTTCTACATTGCCGGTGGCGTGATGCTGGTGTTTTTGCCAAAGGTTGTTTTTATGCTGTTTGTAGCGCTTAATGATTTGAAAAGCCTGTTGGTTCGTGTTTTTCAAAGCGCACCGGCAGGGATTAGCCGCACAGGGAAAACCCCTCAGCTCCCCGTCGGCTCCCGGATCATACTGATAGCCGGGCTTTTTATGTCATTGACAGCTTTTGGTGTAATCCTTCACGGGATGACACTCGGCCGGTATCATTTTCGGGTGGAGCACGAAACGATAGTTTTTGATCATCTGCCGGCTGCTTTTGACGGCTACCGGATCATTCATTTTTCGGATACCCACCTTGGCAGTTACCCTGGTACAGGAGCAGTAAACAAAGGCGTGGGAATGATAAATGACCTGGATGGAGATATTATATTATTTACCGGTGATCTGATCAATAATCGTCCGGCCGAAGCACGGCATTTTATACCTATTTTTGAAAGGCTGAATGCGCCGGATGGTCTATATGCTGTTCTGGGCAACCATGATCTGGGCGATTACCGGCGTTGGTCAACAATAGAGAAGAAATCCGTAAACATGGATGCCCTGACGAAACTCTATAATGATATGGGCTTTACATTGTTACGTAACGAACATCGTTTCATACAACGTGAGGGTGATTCACTGCTGGTTGCCGGTGTCGACAACTGGGGTTTACCTCCCTTTTCCCAATATGGTGATCTGTCGTTAGCGCTGAAGAGTGGGGAAGAGGCTCCCTTTCAAATCTTGTTGACGCACGACCCCTCACACTGGCGGGCAGAGGTTATCCCGGATACCGACATAGACCTTACGCTAAGCGGACATACCCACGGGATGCAATTCGGCATCAGCACACGACGTTTTCAATGGAGCCCCGCTGCATGGGTGTATCCGGAATGGAACGGCTTGTATCATGAAGGTGAACAGAAAATATATGTGAATCGTGGGTTCGGGTTCCTGTCCTTTCCAGGACGCATCGGTATGCCCCCCGAAATTACCGTACTCACCCTTAGAAAACCGAACTGATGGATGCCAATGCGAATTTTATAATGATCTTCAATAAAAAAGACAGAGACCAATGAAAGAAGCCTTTGCTATTTGCTGGTTTCGCCGTGATTTAAGGCTGGAGGATAACAAAGCACTGTATCATGCCCTGGTCAGTGGTTATCCGGTTATTCCCCTTTTTATTTTTGATGAGGATATCATCGAATCCCTGCCGGCCGATGATCACCGGGTAACATTTATTTACAATGCACTTAGCGATATGCACGGGCGATTAAAGAGGCAGGAAGCAGGGGTACTTGTGCGAAAGGGCCGGCCTTTCGATGTTTTCCGGGAAGTCATAGAGCGATATCCTGTGGCGGCAGTTTTCGCCAATTCGGATCATGAGCCATACGGGATTCAAAGAGACGAACAACTCGACAGTCTGTTTCATAAGAATGGCATTGCGTTTTATCGTTATCTGGATCACCTGGTTTTGGATAAAGATGATGTGTTGACTTCAGAAGGCAAGCCCTACCAGGTGTTTACTCCATATAGCCGGAAATGGAAAGAGGTGTTGCAGGAGGATGATCTGACATACATGTCTTCTGAAGACCACTTGTCTGCCATGAGTTCCATCCCTGGCGAGCAGTTTCCCACACTGGAATCGATGGGTTTTCGTCATTCTGAGTTGAAGGCGCCAGCGTTGGAATTTAACAAAGCGTTGATTGAGGCTTATCATGCGAATCGGGATTATCCTGCGAAAGATGCAACCAGCAGGCTCGGCGTACATCTGCGTTTTGGTACCATGAGTATACGGGTATTGGTAAGAAAGGCAATGGCTTGGAATAAAATATTCCTGGGCGAGTTGATATGGAGGGAGTTTTACGCCAATATCATGCGGTGGTTTCCGGAGGTTGTTGATCGGGCCTTCAAGCCGGCTTATGACCGGATAGAATGGCGGGATGATGAAGCATCCTTCAACGCATGGGCAGAGGGTCAGACCGGCTATCCGATGGTGGATGCCGGAATGCGTCAGCTGAATGCCACGGGGTACATGCATAATCGTTTGCGGATGGTCACTGCCAGCTTTTTATCCAAACACCTTCTGATCGATTGGCGCCGGGGTGAGGCTTATTTTGCCCGGAAGCTTTTTGATTACGAGTTGTCCTCCAATAACGGCGGGTGGCAATGGAGTGCTGGTACCGGAAGTGATGCAGCCCCCTATTTTCGTATCTTTAATCCCGCATCCCAGCAAAAACGATTTGATCCGGATGGCAGCTTTGTCAAACAATGGGTTCCCGAAGCCGGAACAAAGGATTACCCTGACCCTGTTGTGGATCATAAACAGGCAAGGGAGCGATGTTTGCGGGTGTTTAAAGAAGCATTACAATCATGAAGTTGAATCGTAGAGTTGTGCATAGATGAGCGAACTGTTTTTATTTCCCAATTTTGTGAAGCATGTCGACGATACCGATTATTCTCTTCTGCCCGGTCAGGAGGCACAAATCGTTATGGCTCCCGGGTTGCGGGATGACGAGGTCATAGACATGGGTGCGGGTAAAAATCCCATGGAGAGCAGTGTCCTTTTGCTGTTATTCCCTGATAATAAAAACAATACCCGCATAGTATTTATTCAGCGCCCGCCCTATGATGGCGTACATGGGGGACAGATCTCTCTCCCGGGCGGACGCCGGGAGCCGTTGGATGAAAATCCGGAAGCCACCGCACTCAGGGAAGCAGAAGAAGAGGTTGGTATCGTCTCAGCGGATGTCCATATAAAAGGCCACCTGTCCGATTTGTATATTCCCCCCAGCAATCACCTTGTCAGCCCGTATATAGGCATAATCCATTATTACCCTTCATTTATTCCTGACAACAAAGAGGTGGAGCAAATCCTGGAGTTGCCGGTGAATGGGTTCTTTCAAAAACAAAATGTAAGGGAGGAGGAGATCATCCATGCCAATGGTAACCGCTTGCCTGCACCTTGTTATTTTGTTGATGGACATATCATATGGGGAGCGACCGCCATGATAATGGCCGAATTTGTGACCCTCATGGCCGGTCAGGGTATCCAAAGTGCATAATTTTAATGTGCAGGAAGGTTGCACATGTAGCTGAATGCTTTTATGCAGTAAAGGGTTTTTCAGTAAAGAAAAATACAGCCCACAAATGAATAACTTGAAAAACAAGTTACTATAAGAAGGAATAAAAAAAGGGAGACCTGCGGGTCTCCCTATGCGTTCATCTATGTTGTAATGATTTATTTTACGGTATCAACGATGGATTTGAATGCATCCGGATTGTTCATTGCCAAGTCGGCAAGGACCTTTCTGTTGATCTTAACATTCTTCTCATTAAGCTTACCTATAAACTGTGAATAACTCATGTCATATTGTCTGACGGCGGCATTGATTCGCTGGATCCAGAGTTTTCTGAATTCCCTTTTCTTATTGCGCCGGTCACGGTATGCATATTGCAGGCCCTTTTCGTAGGCATTTTTTGCGACCGTGTATACATTTTTTCGTGCACCAAAATATCCTTTGGTACGTTTTAACAGCTTCTTTCTTCTTCGCCTTGAAGCGACGTTATTAACGGAACGTGCCATAATTTTGTGTTTTGTTTGTTAAGCGTTTTCCTCATTCGGCGGGAAAATCTTGTTTTGCTTAATCAAAGGTTCATACTTAAAATAACATACTAAATAGCCAGCATGGACTTGATGTTGTTTTCATCAGATTTGTGTACCAGTGTGGCTTTTGTCAAATTTCGTTTTCTCTTTTTGCTCTTTTTTGTCAGAATGTGACTTTTATATGCGTGTTTACGCTTTATTCGTCCGGACGCGGTAAGAGTGAACCGCTTTTTTGCCCCGGACTTTGTTTTCATCTTCGGCATGATAATCTCAATTTACAGGTTTGGTTATATATACATAGATGAACGTGAACGCTATTTCCCGGTTTTTTTCGGGGCAACAAACATGATCATTCGTTTGCCTTCCATTTTTGGCATTTGCTCAACTTTACCATATTCCTCAAGCTCTTGTGCAAAGCGAAGAAGGACCATTTCTCCTTTATCTTTATAAATAATAGAGCGTCCTTTAAAGAACACATAGATCTTTACCTTGGCGCCTTCTTTCAGGAATTTGATGGCATGATTGAGTTTGAAATTAAAATCATGTTCATCGGTGTTGGGGCCCAGCCGGATCTCTTTGACCACCACTTTGGCCGCATTGGCTTTGATTTCCTTTTGTTTCTTTTTCTGTTCGTAAAGGAACTTTTTATAATCCATGATCTTGCAGACCGGTGGATTTTCTTTTGGTGCAATTTCCACAAGATCAAGGTCCAGGTCATCGGCTTTTTTAATGGCATCCTTGATGGGGAGTATATCCGCATCCACATTGTCTCCGACCACGCGTACGACGGGGGCATTGATCCGTTCGTTGATACGGTGGGGATCCTCTTTTTTTACAAAACGCCTTTTACCTCTTGGTTTATACGGTGTTGCTATGTTTCTTCCTCCTGTTGATTTGTTTATAAATATGTTTATTTTATTTCCTGGTAAATTGCGCTATTTCTTCATTTACCATTTCTACAAAATCTTCAATATTCAAGGTTCCCAGGTCTCCTTTTCCGTGTTTTCTGACGGAAACGGTGCCTTCGGCTTCTTCTTTCTCGCCGACTATAAGCATGTATGGGATTTTGCGCGTTTCCGCATCGCGAATTTTCTTGCCCGTTTTTTCACTGCGCTCATCAATCAAGGTGCGAATATCGTATTTTTTTAGCAATTCTAAAACTTTTTTGCCATATTTTTCATATTTTTCACTGATTGGCAGCACAATAGCCTGATCGGGTGTGAGCCAAAGCGGGAAGTTTCCGGCACAATGTTCGATCATAACGGCTACGAATCGTTCCATAGAACCAAATGGAGCCCTGTGTAGCATCACAGGCCTGTGTCGCTGGTTATCCTGGCCGATGTACTCCAGGTCAAAGCGTTCGGGCAGGTTGTAATCAACCTGAATGGTGCCTAGCTGCCAGCTACGCCCCAGGGCATCCTTCACCATGAAGTCCAGCTTCGGACCATAAAAGGCAGCTTCGCCGGTGACGATTTCAGCCTGCAGCCCTTTCTCCGAGGTAGCTTCTATGATCGCCTTTTCCGCTTTTTCCCAATTCTCATCTGAGCCAATGTATTTTTCCTTGTTGTCCGGGTCTCTCAGCGAAATCTGAGCGCTGTAGTTGGTGAAATCAAGGGCCCTGAAAATATGCAGGACAATATCGATAACAGCTGTAAATTCTTCTTTCACCTGTTCAGGCCGGCAGAAGATGTGCGCATCGTCCTGGGTGAAGCCGCGTACACGTGTTAAACCGTGCAGCTCACCACTTTGCTCGTAACGATAAACAGTCCCAAACTCAGCCAGTCGGATGGGCAGGTCCTTATACGAGTACTGCTTGTTTTTGAAGATTTCACAATGGTGGGGGCAGTTCATCGGCTTCAGGAAAAATTCTTCACCTTCCGATGGGGTGGTAATGGGCCGGAATGAATCCTCCCCGTACTTTTCATAGTGACCGCTGGTAAGATACAGGTTTTTATGCCCGATGTGCGGCGTGATGACAGGCTGATAGCCCGCTTCCCGCTGGACTTTTTTGAGGAAGTTCTCCAGGTTCTCACGCATTTCGGCACCCTTGGGCAACCATAAGGGCAATCCCTGACCCACCTTGGCGGAAAAGGCAAATAACTCCATTTCCCTGCCGATCTTCCGGTGATCCCGCTTTTTCGCTTCTTCAAGTAGTTCAAGGTACTCATTCAGCATCTTCTTTTTTGGGAAAGTGATGCCATATACCCTTGTCAACTGTTTACTTTGCTCATCACCACGCCAGTAGGCACCTGCCGTGTTAAGCAGTTTGACGGCTTTGATGGGACCGGTGTCAGGCAGGTGCGGGCCGCGACAGAGGTCCGTGAAACCACCGGACTCGTAAAGGCTGATCGTCCCGTCTTCCAAATCATTGATCAGATCAAGCTTGTATTCATCACCCTTTTCCCTGAAGTAAGCCATTGCTTCTTGCTTGGGTATCTCCCGCCGTTGAAAAGGCTCTTTCCTTTTGGCAATCTCAAGCATCTTATTTTCAATCTTCTCAAAATCATTGCTTGAGATAGAGCGATCGCCCAGGTCGATATCGTAATAAAAACCGTTCTCGATGTCCGGCCCGATGCCGAATTTAGTACCCGGATACAGCTCTTCAATGGCCGCTGCCATAACATGGGCGGATGAATGCCAGAATGTGGCCTTGCCCTCTTTATCATCCCAGGTATTGAGCTTAATGGTTGCATCCTGGTGAATGGGAATGTCCAGGTCCCAGACTTCGCCATTGACGGTGATGGATAATACATTGCGTGCCAAACCCTCTGAAATGCTTTTGGCAATATCCAGACCGGTCACGCCTTCGGGAAATTCTTTAACAGATTGATCGGGTAAAGTTATTTGTATCATTCGTTATCTGTTTTTTCAGCTGGCAAAGGTAAGAAAAATTCCGCTTCATGGATGGGCAATTCTTTTAATTAGCCGCAATGGGTGAGAGTATTTGTTCATTGCCCGGTTAAAAATTCCATGATGATCTATTTTGTCAATACGCACCATGCCATGTGCATGTACAACTTCATTCTGACCGATATAAATACCAACGTGGTTGATAATTCCCTCTTCGTTATCAAAAAAGACCAGGTCACCCGGAAGGGCTTCATGAATCAGGTGTACCTGTACTCCCTGGTTTGCCTGTACACCGGAATCACGTGGCACCTTCAGGCCGGACATCTTAAAGGCCAGCTGTACAAGTCCTGAACAGTCAATACCAAAAGCAGACCTCCCGCCCCACAAATAAGGCGTATTCAGGAATATGCAGGCATTGTCGGGGATCCGTTCAGGTTGATTGGCGGATAGCGCATTTGTAAGAGCGCCTCTGTACTGGTAAGAATGATTGTTGAGGGGGATTGGTTCTGAATTCTTAAAATAAAAAACGCTTCCGGCACTAACCGGAAACCTGTTTCCATCAGCCAGTCTGTCAACATAATTGATGGCCTCTGCCGCATACCTGACTTCCAACTGGTCTGATTTGCTGCTGAACGCTTCGTCAAGACGGGTGATCTGATTTTTGGCAACCCAGCCACGGTAATGATCTTCCAAAAGCTCAATATGAAGCCATTCGTCTTCAGTCTCCAACACTGCAAATGTTTCCCCGAACAGAAGCTGATTCACCATCTCGCTTTTGTGATCCGGCAAAGAACGCATCGGGGCTACTGCCATCAAGCATATACCTTCTTCCATCTTATTCTTTTTGAACAATAAAAGTAGCTATTTTTTTGATTTTTCGAGGCCCTGGTCTGCCATTTTGTATCAAGAAATTGTTAAATTCGTACCGAATCAGCAATACAATATGAAAACGATTTTTCAATGGCTGCAACGCCATTTTTCCATTATATACAAGGTCCTACTTGTCCTGGTAACCATTTTCCTGCTGGTGCAGTTATTTCCGCGTCAGCCTGGTTT
>JAWLDT010000017.1:0-40849 GCA_041686485.1 Bacteroidales bacterium
AATTTGGGTAAAGAATGTGCCATGTCAGTAAATTTTTTGGGTTAATGAATGATTTATCGCTAAGATATAAAAATTATGGCTTTTATGCAACCGGGAAGGGAAAAGCATTGGCAGACGCAGTTATCATTGAGTAGCTTTTTGTTTTAACTGAGGGATGCAGTTGCGATGTGTGTCCTGAAAAAAAGAACCCCTGCAACGATTTCGCTGCAGGGGCCGGCAGTACCCGGGGTCGGGATCGAACCGACACGGTATTGCTACCATTGGTGTTTGAGACCAACGCGTCTACCAATTCCGCCACCCGGGCTCTCTTGTTATCGCAGATAACATATCGGCTTCCGCCGTTTGATCTGCAAAAATAACCTTTTTAGCACTTATGACAAAAAAATCCTGAAATCCTGGTATAATTAAAGGGGTGTTTCCCGTATTATTTATAATTTTGCCTTATAAAACATGATTCTGACACACCAAAAAACCCTCTGTTCATGGCTTCTGTCGTAAAAATTTTCTCTGGTTCCAATTCCCGGGTCTTGGCTGAAAAAATTGCTGAATATTACGGAAAGCCATTGGGTAAAGAATTGATGCAGCATTTTGCGGATGGTGAATTTCAGCCTTCTTTTGAGGAAACCCTTCGTGGCAACGATGTTTTCATTATCCAAAGTACCTGCCCGCCTTCCGATAACCTGATGGAAATGCTCCTGATGATTGATGCTGCCCGTCGTGCATCTGCCAAGCAGGTGGTAGCCGTGATTCCTTACTTTGGCTTTGCCCGGCAAGATCGCAAGGACAAGCCGCGGGTGTCAATCGGCGCCAAGCTGATGGCCAACCTGCTTATGGCGTCAGGTATTAACCGTTTGATCACCATGGACCTGCACGCCGATCAGATTCAGGGTTTTTTTGATGTTCCTGTAGATCATATGTATGCGTCAGCCATATTTGTGCCTTATCTGAAAAAACTTAATCTGCCTAACCTGGTAATGGCATCCCCCGACACTGGTGGTACACGACGTGCCGGTGCTTATGCCAAGTTTCTTAACAGCGAACTGGTCATTTGTTATAAACAACGCGTAAAAGCCAATGAAGTGGATCAAATGACCCTTATCGGGGATGTGAAAAACAAAGATGTGGTGCTGGTTGACGACATCATTGACACTGCTGGCTCCATTACAAGAGCAGGCGCCATGATGCTTGAAAAAGGAGCAAACAGTGTCCGGGCGGTGTGTACCCACCCGGTATTCAGCGATAAAGCTTTTGACAGAATCCGTAATAGCGTCTTTGAAGAAGTGATCGTATCCGATACCATACCGCTTAAACACCAATGTCCGAAAGTTACTGTGCTGACAGCCTCAAAACTGTTTGCCGATGTGATTCAGCGGGTGCATAACCATGAATCTATCAGCTCACATTTTGAATTTTCAACCATCCTGTAATTTTTTGCCTTGTCAACTACCGGTTTTTTTACGCAAAGTGTTATCTTTGCAAGCCGTTTTTATGGGGAGATTCCATATAAACGTTTAATAGTCAAACATTTTAATCCGTAAATCATGAAAAAAGTATCTGTGAGCGGTTCTCCAAGAGAGGACGTAGGGAAAAATGATGCCAAAAAACTGCGCAGGGAAGGCAATGTCCCTTGCGTTATTTACGGGGGAAAGGAACAAATCCAGTTTTATACTTCAGAGAAAAGTTTTAAGGATATTGTTTATACTCCCGATGCCTGTATTGTTCAACTCGACATCGATGGAAAAAAGAAGGAAGCAATCCTTCAGGATATCCAGTTTCATCCTGTAACTGAGCGCATCCTGCATGCCGACTTCCTGGAAATATTCCCCGATAAACCGGTAAAAATGCAGATCCCCATCAACATTAAGGGCGATAGTCCCGGCGTTATGGCAGGCGGGAAAATGCTTGTTAAGCGCAGGCGTCTTGAGATTATGGCGCTGCCTGACCAGTTGCCTGCTGAAATTGATGTTGACATCTCCGCCATTGAGATCAACGACTCCGTCGTTGTCGGTGATCTGAACGTTGACAATGTTCGCTTTATGGATCCGGACAATGCGGTGGTTGTACTGGTTAAATCAGCCAGGGCAGCTATGATGGCACCCGTTGAAAGTGAAGAGGAAGCAGAGGCGGAAGGCGAAGGTGAAGAAGGCGAAGAAGGTGAAAGCGCCGGAGAAGGCGAAGAAGAAGGTGAGTCGGGCAAGGAATAACCTCTCCCGGGTCATCCCAAATAACGATTTTCCCCAAAGGCATATGGTCATGCATGACCCTGTGCCTTTATTTTTTCTACTTTTGATGATGTATCGTCCCGAAACGGAGTTGTATATTTTGTGAACATTGAACAGTGAACGAAACCAAAACTTACCCATGAAACACCTGATCGCCTGCCTGGGAAATATTGGTCCGGAATACCATGAAACCAGGCATAATATCGGTTTTATGGTTGCCGACCGGCTGGCAGAGAAAAAGGAATTATCTTTTACGCCTGCCCGGTATGGTGACATGGCTTCCTTCCGGCATAAAGGGCGCATGTTTTTTCTGCTCAAACCGTCCACATTGATGAATCGAAGCGGACGGGCTGTCTTGTACTGGTTGAATAAAGAAAAAATCGAACTCAATAACCTCCTGGTCGTGACGGATGATGTGTCGCTGCCGACAGGTTCCCTGCGGATGCGTCCCAAAGGGGGTCCCGGCGGCCATAACGGACTCAGCAATATCATTGATGTGCTGGGAAGCAGTCAGTTCGCAAGGTTGCGGTTTGGTGTCGGAAGTGACTATCCGCAGGGTTTTCAGTCACAATATGTATTAGGGAAGTGGAGCGCCGCCGAACGGGAAATCATCGACCCGCAAATAGAACTTGCCTGCGATATGGTGATCAGCTTTGGACTTCAGGGGGTGGCAAATACCATGAACCAGTATAACCGCCTTGGAAAAACAGAATGAAACCGGATATGGTAAATGCCTTCAGCATGCCATTGTCCTGCTCATCTGTTTAGCCCCTTTTGTGCCCGGGTGTAGCCAATGCAGCTTATCAAACGGGAGAAGCATGTATAGAAGGACATCCATCAAGGCGTTCCTTATTCAGAGGGCCCCGCCCTTAATAGCTCATCAATAAACTTCTGCTCCCTGGCTCTGCCTTCATTGTATAAAGTAATCCATGCAATGAGTCCCATTACCGCCAGAATCAGGAAGATAAAAAACTGAAAACTGGTAAAAACCAAACCTTTGACAAAGTACAAAGGCACAGAAATAATATTCCCCGCTATCCAGTATATCCAGTTCTCTATCTTTTTCCTGGCCATATACCACATTCCGATCAAAAAGATGGATGTTGTAAATGAGTCAATGTAAGGGATGTAAGAGTTCATATATAGCGGATCATCCTGTTTAAAAATATAGATCAGTATATATATTATAAAAAACAAAACCGGGACCATGGCCAGTCCAATAACCTGTTCTTTTTTTGTATTCCACCGGATAGGCCGTACCCGCTGCTGATCATCCTTTCTTGTCCATATATACCAGCCATAAATACTCATGCCTGTATAGAAAAGATTAATACCCATATCTGCGTAAAGCTGAATCTGGAAACAGATGTAAACGTAGATCACCGTGCTTACTATGCCTGTCGGATATACCAAAAGGTTTGCACTCCGGGCGAACCACACACTCATAATCCCGAATGTCACAGCAATAAGCTCCAGCAAGGTGGTGGCCATCATGTTTTCATAAAACAAATGGAAAAAAGAGGAGGATAACATGACTGTTACATTTGTTCAGTTAATAACCCGGCAAAGGTAGCCAAAAATGGTTTTTGTATATGGCGTTGTAACATGTGGTGGAAAAAGATGGTTTTTGTGGTACATTATATCGATCCAGAATATTAAGGTTAGGATGTGTTCATTATCATAAAATATGTATATTTGTTCGGAAGGTCAAAATGCAGAAATACCCATGATAAACTCTGAAAGCAGCATGGGCTTGTTTAATAAGATTAACAACGGCACGGTTAAACAGATGAATCTGAATCCCATATCACTGGGATTTAAGGATAGTCGGGAGAAGGATTTTTTGGACAGGTATTTTCATAATTCCCTGCTTCAGGTACGGGTTGCGTTTTTACTGGTAGCATTATTGTACGGGTTGTTTGGATTTCTGGACTCTTTGATGGTACCGGAAATGAAAAACACCTTTTATGTGATCCGTTTTGGCGTCATCGTTCCTGTATTGCTGGGTGTTTTTATTATTTCTTTCTTTCCTGTTTTTAAGCAGGTATGGCAACCCCTTCTTTTTCTTTCCTTTATGGTGGCCGGGGTTGGCATTAGCTTAATGCTGATTATCGTGCCTGAGAATTACGCCTATTATGGGGGTATGATGTTGATCTTTTCTGCCGGTTATTTCTTTATAAAGTTGCGGTTTTTTTATGCCACCATTGCCGGATGGCTTACCCTGCTCATATACAATATCGGTGCCGTGTTTTTTTCTGATGCGGCCGCTGAACTGATCATTAATAACAATTTTTTTTATGTTTCGGCCAATGTGATCGGCATGTTTGCTTCTTATAACATTGAGTTTCTGGCACGCAAGGATTTTTTCCTGAACCGTGAGCTGGATGCCAGTAAGCATGAAATAGAGGAGGCCAATAAAAACCTGGAGCATAAGGTACAAGAGCGAACCAGTCAGCTTCAGAAGGCTAAGGAACGGGCGGAGGAGTCCGACAAGCTTAAGTCCGCCTTCCTTGCCAATATGAGTCATGAAATCCGGACACCAATGAATGGTATACTTGGATTCTCCCAGCTATTGCTTGATGCAGAAGATGAAGAGGAGCTCCGGGAGTTTGTCGAAGTGATCAATACCAATGGCCAGCATTTGCTTTCGTTGATCAATGACATTATCGATCTCTCCAAACTGGAGGTAGGTATGCTATCAGTCAAAGAAAGCGAGTTTTCACTGAATGACCAGTTGGATGAAGTATACGAGCTTTTCAGGGGAAACAGTAAAGTTGTTAAAGGTCGGGTTGGCTTGCGTGTTCATTATGGGTTGACTCATGATGATGGAGATACGATCATCGCTGATCAGACACGTTTAAAACAAATACTGATCAACCTACTTGGTAATGCAATAAAATTCACGAGTACCGGATTTGTGGAGTTTGGCTACCTGGTATACCCCGAAAACCTGGTTTTCTATGTTAAAGATACTGGCATTGGGATAAAAGAAGAAGAACAGGAAGAGATCTTCAACCGGTTTATGCAGTCAACGATTAACCACCGTCCGGAACATGAAGGCTCCGGACTCGGACTGGCGATTTCAAGGGCTTTCATTCACCTTATGGGAGGTGAAATATGGCTTGAAAGTGAAGTTGATAAAGGCTCTATATTCAGTTTTACCATACCAATCAAAAAAGGAAATAAATCTATATTTAAATATCATAAATCTGAAAACGCCCCCACGAATATGGACTGGAGCGAAAAAGTAATACTTATTGCAGAGGATGTTTCAACCAATTATTTGCTGTTGAAAACCGCTTTAAAGAAAACAGGTGTCAGCCTGATATGGGCAAAAAATGGCCAGGAGGCTGTGGATGAATGCAGGAAAGACCAACAAATAGACCTGGTGCTGATGGATTTGCGTATGCCTGTGATGGATGGTTATGAAGCCACCAAACACATTAAACAAATGCGTCCGGATCTGCCGGTTATTGCACAAACTTCTTATGCCATGGATGGTGATAAGGATGCCAGTGTTAAGGCCGGTTGCAATGATTATCTGTCAAAGCCTTTTGACCTTAAGGATCTTGAAAGGTTAATAGCCAGTTATTTATAATCCGGAAGGTGGACTATGGAAGAAGAAATTACAAATCCAACACCAGTACATACAGAATTACCCCATCAAATATCCCTTCTTTTTGTTGAGGATAATGACTCTATAAGAAATCTGTATGAAAAACGCCTCAGTAAGCGTGTGAATACGTTTTATATTGCTGAAAACGGGCAGGAAGGGCTGGAGATTTTTAAAGAACATGAACCAGACCTGATCATCACCGACATCAGCATGCCTATAATGAACGGGCTCGACATGATCCGTCACATTAAAGAACTGACCAATGACGTGCAGGTTATTGTGATGTCAGCATACAGCATAAAAGAATACTTCCTTGAAGCCATTGACCTTGGTGTGAATGGTTATTTAATAAAGCCTGTTGACCCCATCAAACTATATGGCCTTATTGATGAGCTAGCTGGTAATATCCTGTTAAAGAAAGCATTGGCCGAAAAAGAGATTCGTCGCCGGGTGGCCGAAAAAAACCTGAAACGTTCATTGGACGAAAAAGACGTATTGCTCCGGGAGGTGCATCACCGCGTGAAAAATAATATGCAGATCATTTCAAGCATCCTCACCATGCAGGAACGCCTTGTTGATGACGCAAAACTGAAAACGGTGATGACCGAGAGTCGCAACCGCATTCGTTCGATGGCGCTGGTTCATGAAAACCTTTATCAGAATGAGAACCTGGCAAATATTCAGTTTTCCAATTATGTGAAAAGCCTGGCGGGTAATCTTGCCCGAACCTATTATGAGATGCAGCAAAAGGTCGGGTTTGAATATAATCTGACCGACGTATATTTGCCGCTGGATATTGGAATTCCCTGTGGTCTCATCATCAATGAGTTGATTTCCAACTCTTTTAAACATGCTTTCAATGACCACGATAAGGGTACGATAAAAATATCCCTGATACGTGAGGAAAAAAATCAGTTTCTCCTCCAGGTAGCCGATGATGGTAAAGGAATGGATCCGGAGTTTGAAGTCGAACAGTCGAAGTCGCTCGGGATGCGAATTGTTTATAAACTAACACAACAAATAGATGGGGAGCTGCAATACGACTTTTCTCATGGAACTGAATTTAATATACGTTTTACCACTAACTAACCAAACCTGATTACAATGAATAAATTAAACATTCTGATTGTGGAAGATGAATTTCTGGTGGCTGCAGATATTGAAGAAAGCTTGCTGAGCCTGGGGTATGAGGTGCAGAACACGGTAGCATCAGGTAAGGCTGCCATTAAGGAAGTTGAAAAACAACTGCCTGACCTCATCCTGATGGATATCATATTAAAAGAAGAAATGACAGGGATAGAAGCAGCAACCCTCATTCGCGAAAAGCACGACGTGCCGGTCATCTTTCTTACCGCAAATGCCGATGTATCCACGATAGAGAAAGCCAAGGTTTCCCTTCCGTATGGATATATCATTAAGCCTTTCTCAGAAAAAGACCTCCAGACGAATATCGAAATTGCCAGGTATAAGTTTGAGAATGATATTCAGTCCAAAATGGAAAGCGACCAGTTTAATGAGTTCTTCCAGCCAAAAACCACTGTCAGGAATGAATTGATCATTGAAGGTGAAGCAGGTCTGGAAAAGATCAACCTGCCAAACGTGTATTATGTCGAACAGTTTGAAGGCAAATCAAAAGTGTATCTGCGTGAAAGCGAGGTTGTCGTGAATGATGATCTGAACAGCATCGAAAAACACTTTCCTGAAAACACATTTGTAAGGGTTAGTCAGGATTATATCGTCAATATTGATAAGGTGTTTATTGCCAAACATCCTGAATTGATCATTGCTGACCGCATGTCCGTTATAACGGTTGATGATGATTACCGCGACCTGCTTGAGGCAATGCTTCATAAATAAAACTTTATCTGCACACTTTGTCTCAATACCTTATGCAATCAACAGAAGATATAAGTACCCTGGAAGCATTCGTCCAAAACCTTTTTGAAAAGGATGGTCCGGATCCTGAAGATTACAATACCATTCTTGACATGGTTGATAAGCTTCCCACTGATCATATACAGGTGTTCAGGGAGCACATGCAGCCGATTCTCCATTCCGGGACCATTATTGGATTTTCCTATACAAAACCTTTTGGCTATAACGGCGACTTTTTTATTATTGAAAAAATCTATCAGCAGTATGTAAGTCCTGATACGCGCTACAGGAAATGGGATTTGTTTTTTCACCAGTTACCGGCTGCCATTGCCGTTGTCAACAGGAAACAGATGGCAATTAACAGCCTGATGGCGTTAAATGACAAAGCGAACGAAAAACCCAAAAAAGTACTGATACTGGGCAGCGGACCTATGACAGAGGTTTATGAATATCTTCAGGAGGTCCCGGAAAACAAGCTGCTGTTTGATCTTATTGACCTTGATCAGAGGGCCATTGATTATGCCCGCCAGAAAAACAAGGATTACCTGGACTTTATGCGTTTTTTTAACAAGAATGTGATTCGTTTCAGTCCTGACCAACAGTATGATCTGATCTGGAGTGCCGGATTATTTGATTATTTCAAGGATAAGCATTTTGTGTTTTTGCTGAAGCGTTATTATGATTTCATTGCTCCCGGGGGCAAGATGATCATCGGAAATTTCAACGTTGAAAATCCGTCACGGAAGATCATGGAGATGCTGGGCGACTGGTTTCTGTATCACCGATCGGAAGAAGAATTAATGATGTTTGCCCAACGAAGTGGCATACCTGAAAGTTGTGTACGGGTTTCGAAGGAACCCCTGGGCATAAACCTGTTCCTTGAAGTTGCCAAAGATGGTCAATAAATCAGGCGCCGGCAGCTTCTTCCACTTCGCGAAATACCCGCATGAAGTTTCCTGACCAGATCTTTTCGATCTCCTCCTCGCTATAGCCTCTGCGCACAAGCTCCAGGGTGATGTTGTCGAGCTCGGAAACATCGTAACAATCTTCGAGTGCACCACCTCCGTCGAAATCGGTACCGATACCCACATGGTCAATGCCAATCAGGTCAACGACGTGGTCTACGTGATCTACAAAATCAGCAACGGTGGCCATGGGTCTTGGGTACTCCCTGTTGAGTGCCTGCCATTCTTCGCGGGCCTGTTCCATCTCTTCGTCGCTAAGATCCTGAAAATGATCCCACTTTTCGCGAAGGTCATCAAAGGCTTCTTCCCGTTCGGGGTCTGTCTCCATTTCTTTTACATAAGCGCTCAGCACGCACAATTGCAGGACACCACCATCGTCAGCCAGCGCCACCAGCATGTCGTCGTCAAGGTTACGCGGATGGTCACATACTGCTCTGGCGTTTGAATGCGAGGCAATAACGGGTGTCTCTGTTACCTCAAGCACATCATAAAAGGCCTCATCGGAGATATGAGCCACATCCACTATCATGCCAAGGCGGTTGAGTTCGTTTACCACTTCGACACCGAAATCGGAAAGGCCGTCATGTAATGGTGGTTCAGAATCGGTTGAGGAGTCGCAAATCTGATTATGACGCGAGTGTGACAGGCCCATATAGCGACTGCCCAGCTCATAATATTTTTCAAGGAGGCTTAAATCCTGCCCGATGGGATAGCCATTTTCATTACCAATGTATATGGCTCGCCGGCCTTCTTCCCATAACCTGTAAGCATCCTCCGGTGTAAGGGCCAGGCCTGCCATGTCCGGATATTTGTCAAGGGCCTGGTGGATATCATCAAAGATGTTCAGTGCTCTTTGATTGGTCCGCTCAAAACCTTCGGGCGTCAGTGGTCCCTGACCGAGGTATACGGCAAAGAAAACCGCGTCCAGCCCGCCTTCTTCCATACGTGGGAAGTCAAGCTTGCCGCCGCCGTCGTGCGGGTCGTTATGCTCACCAATGTCGAATTCGTCGCGGCCAAGCATCAGAGGCGTGTCAACATGGCTGTCGAGTGTCAGTACTTCTGCGTGTATCTCTTCCGCACGTTGTTCAAGGCGTTCTTCAGCGGAAGTGCAGGCAAATAAAACAAAAAGGCCTAATATGGCCGGGATCGCTTTTTTAAGAGAATAGAAAGTCATTGAATATGGGGTGTTTTGGGTTATTATTCGGCCGTAAATATACATTTTTTTGCCGATTCTAACCTCCCCGTCAGGATTCTTCCCAGGAAACAGTGTTGACGCCTTCTATCTGAAACAGTTCACCTATGACCTTGTCACCCATTTCACTCTCTTTGTATTTTACAAGGAAACGTACACTGATCTCTCCGTCACGATCATATGCTTCAATATTATACGCTTTCACACGAAAGCCCATTTTTGTGATCTGATCGCGTGCTTTTTTGTAAAATGAGAGGCCACCGGCGCCTTTCAGGGTAATTTCTCCATAGTGCTCTGTCTTGATGTCGATTTTGTGCAGGACAAAAAGCGCGAAAAGCACCAAAAAGGTGGTTACCAGGGCCAGAAAGTATTGTCCCATGCCTGTTGTAACTCCTATGGCTGCTACCACCCATATAGAGGCAGCTGTGGTAAGGCCTGTTACATGGTCTTTGCCTTTCAGGATCGTACCTGCACCGAGAAAACCAATACCGGTAATTACACCGGCAGCAACCCTGGCAGGGTCCAGCCTTAAAATTTCTCCGCCTGTGTCCACCAGAGCCGTCTGTAGCTGTTCAAACGCTACAATGATGAGTGCCGCACCCAGACAAACCAGTATATGGGTACGCAGGCCTGCCGGACGTCCGTGAATTTCACGCTCCAGCCCTACAAGAGCCCCCAGAACGGTAGCAAGGACCAGCTGCCATACCAAATTCCACTCCCAGTTCATATTAACCATTAAATGTTCCATCATGTTTTTGTTTGATTCCTGATAGCCAATTTACAACATTCATCGCATTTGCGAAATGATTTTGTTGATATTTTTTTGCGTTATACCTCCGGGTGAGTCAAATCATTTATTCTATCTTTATAATGCAAAAAAAAGCGGATATTTTGCGCTATGCAAACCTATTGTGAAAAAGCCAGGAACCTCGATGAACATCACGTGGATCGAATTCACCACGATCACGTTCATGGTTTTGCGGTCCGGGATGACAATGAATTATTCGGACGGCTTATACTTGAAATCAACCAGGCAGGCCTTAGCTGGAACCTGATGCTGAAAAAGCAGGACAACTTTCGCCGGGCTTTTGATGGATTTGATATAGCAAAAGTGGCCAGGTATGGTGAAACTGACCGCCAACGGTTGCTGAACGATGCCGGCATTATTCGTAACCGCCGGAAGATCGATGCAGTTATTCACAACGCCTGTGTAATCCGGAGCTTGCAGGTCGAATTTGGTTCTTTTAAGGACTGGCTCGACGCCAGCCATCCACGCACCCTGGAATCCTGGGTAAAGCTTTTTAAGCATACTTTTTACTTTACCGGGCCGGAAATCGTCAATGAGTTTTTGATGAGCACCGGTTACCTGCCTGGAGCCCATACCGAAGATTGCCCCGTTTACCCTGCGGTTATTCGCTCAGGACCTATGTGGTTAAAGGGATAAAAAATAACAGGGTAACCCCCTGACAGTCTGCGTGCGACCTTGACAAATCAGGCTAAATGACGTATATTTGGTATCTGTCAGTAAACAGTTGCCGATACGTATTGGATATTTTCGACAACGAAGATAGTAACCTCCCAAATGGTAAACTGTAAGTTTTTGTATGATCGAAGCCAGGTACTACAAGAAGCAGGATGAAGGTCGCGTGCAGTGTACGCTCTGTCCCCACCAATGTTTAATTGCCCCGGGAAAAACCGGGAGATGCCTGGTTAGATACAATGATGAAGGACGGTTGTTCGCAAAAGACTATGGTCTTTTATCAGCTGTTCACCAGGATCCGGTTGAAAAAAAACCACTTTATCGTTTCTTCCCTGGCAAACAGATACTATCGGTTGGCAGCTATGGATGTAATCTGCGTTGTGGTTGGTGCCAGAATGCAGCGATCTCGCATTGTGGCCCTGAAAGAGGTCGCGGGTCAGTTTACCATGCTCCTGCAGAGCTGGCTGAGATGGCCAATAAGCCCGGCAATATTGGTATAGCCTATACCTATAACGAACCTGTCGTATGGTTTGAATACATGTATGATACAGCCCGGCTTGTACACGATGTTGGGGGATATAATGTGGTGGTGACCAATGGGTTTATCAATCCCGGGCCCTTGCAGGAGTTGTTGAGGGTAACCGATGCGTTTAATGTTGATCTGAAAGCGTTTGAAAATGATTTTTATGTAAAACAAACCGGTGGCAGCCTTCAGCCGGTGAAAAATACGTTGGTGGCAATCGCACAACAGGCTGTTCACCTGGAGATTGCCTTTCTGGTCATTCCAGGCTTAAATGATGACCTGAACATGTTTAACAGCATGGTGCGATGGATGAAAGATGCATTGGGAAGGAATGTCGTGTTACATATTAATCGTTATTTCCCGGCTCTCCGGACTCAGCAACCGCCTACGCCGCTTGATCTCATGCAAAGTATGAAAGGAGTCGCAGAAAGACACCTTGATTATGTGTATCTCGGCAATGTATCACAATAAAGATGCTGAAAAATACTATTTAACACCTTAAGTTTTGACGCAAACCCGGGTAACATTCATAAAGAGTATTCATGATAACAAAAACAAATATCCGTAAACCGTCATTTGCCGGTATGTTTTATCCGGCTACAGGCGCTGAGATTCGTTATTTTTTGGATGAAATAACAGAAGAGGAGGGTGGTGAAAAGTCCGGACAGGCATCAGGCTATTTCCTGGGAGGGGTGTTGCCTCATGCAGGCATGCGTTTTTGTGCCAGGCAGGCTGTGCCTTTTTTCGACCAACTGAGTAGGTCGGGTCAGAAACCCGGCACGGTGGTGATCGCCCACCCCAATCATGTCGGACAGGGTCCGCCGCTTTCTGTCGATGGCCATGATAAATGGGAAACACCTATGGGTCAGGTTCCTGTCGATTACGAAATGTCAGAGGAGTTGAATATACGCGTCGCGCCGCATGTTCAGGACCAGGAGCATTCGGCTGAGGTGTTGCTCCCTTACCTCCAGTATTTTTTGCCAAACAATTTTCAGATTGTTGCAGTGAACATGTTATCTCAAACTGCGGAAAATGCCGGAGAGCTTGCTAATAAAGTGTATAAAGCAGCGAAAAAGCTTCAAAAAAAGGTATTGTTCCTGGCCTCCTCCGACTTTTCGCATTTTCTTACCCCTGAAAAAGCAGCTCTTCTCGATGATATGGTGGTGGACAAAATCATGGATAAAGATGTGACGGGTGTGTCTGATGTCATCAAAGAGTACAACATCAGTGTATGTGGATATGGGCCGGTGATGGCTTTGATGGAGTACAGCAAATTGTGTGACCCCAACTATGAGGTTCACCTGCTAAGCAGGGGTCACTCCGGAGAAGTTATGCCTGCTGATAAAGTAGTTTCTTATATTACGTTTTTGTTTAAGATACCCTGACCATAAAAGGATTTTATTGTAAGTTTGTGGCCTATATGCACATAAACTTATCAAAATGAATACAAAGTTTTATTGGTTATTTTCCCTCATTTTCCTGCCTCTGTTTGCCGTGCAGGTGTATGCTCAGCCGGATGTTACTCCCGCTCTTCAGGCAATAATCACCGAAAAAGACGAAGATCATTTCATATCTGTAAACATACGCCTTGGCAGTCAGTATGACGATCAGGAGCTTTACCGGCAGAGTCGCAACATTGTGGATCGCGAAGAGCGACGGGATTATGTGGTCAATGAATTGAAACAGTTTAGCCGGCAGGAGCAGGCTGATTTACTTGCATTTCTTGAGAAGGAAAAAGAAGCCGGACACGTAAAAGATATCCGGCCCCTTTGGGTTGGCAACCTGGTAAACTGTAAAGCCAGACCAGGAGTTATCCGGGAATTGATGTCCAGAAAGGACCTTGCCAGGGTGGATTATAACCAGAAAAGGGAGGTCTTGCTTTCTGATGAAGCATCTGCAGAGTTGCCTGTAGCGGCCAGGGATAAACTTCGTACAGATAACCTCGCCTGGAATGTGACACTTGTTAATGCCGATCAGGTTTGGGATGAGGGCTTTACCGGGGAAGATGTAATTGTTGCGGTACTTGATACCGGGGTTAACCATAACCACCAGGATCTGCAGGGTAATATGTGGACACATCCCGATTACCCGAATCACGGGTACAATTTCGTGGATGATAACCACAACAACATGGATAATCAGGGTCACGGCACGCACTGTGCAGGTACGATAGCCGGAACCGGGGCTGCCGGTACAGGCACCGGGATGGCTCCTGATGCATCCATCATGAACCTGAAGGTTTTGGATGGCAATAGTGAAAGTACGGAAGCTGATGTCTGGGAGGCAATTCAGTTTAGCATTGATTATGGTGCCCACATCATGAGCCTGTCCCTTGGCTGGATGCATCAATGGAACCCGGATCGTTCTATGTGGAGGACAACAATGAACAATGCCAGGAATGCCGGTGTGATTGCATCCGTTGCTTCCGGGAATGAAGGCGGATGGGGCGGCCAGCCACCACCCAACGAGGTACGTACGCCCGGTGATGTACCTCCTCCATGGCTGCACCCCGACCAGACAGAAGAAGGCGGTACTTCGGGCGTTGTTTCCGTTGGGTCCACGACAAGCTCGGACAATCTGTCGGGGTTCTCCAGCAAAGGGCCCGTTACCTGGCAAAATGTGTATCCTTTCAATGACTATGATTACAGCCCGGGAAGCGGCCTTATTCGCCCGGATATCGTTGCGCCGGGCTCGGATGTGATATCACTGCTGCATAGCAATACGTCAGGCTATACCACCAAGAGCGGCACATCAATGGCAACACCGGCAGTGGCCGGAGTGACAGCCCTCATGCTTTCGAAAAACCAAAACCTGTTGCCCGAAGATATCAGCCAGATACTTGAAGAAACAGCCGAGTCGATGACCGGAAATAAAAGCAATTCCTTCGGCAGCGGACGGCTTGATGCCTTCGCTGCGATCCAGGGGACACCCTTTATGGGGGTGCATTATATCAGCCACGAAATTGATGACAGTGAGGGGAATGATGATGGGCATATTAATCCGGGTGAAGAGATTCAGCTGGATATGACATTTAAAAATCCCACAGAAGACTTTTTGGAAGATGTGGCGGCTACACTTTCCGTTCATTCACCCTATATTACTGTTACAGACAGCATCCTTGAACTTGGCGATTTTCCGTCTGGTGAAGTTATTACAGTCGAAGGCGCATTTACTTTTGAAGTTGCAGACAACATTCCGGGAGGTTATGATGTTCAATTTGTTGTGAATGCCTATGCGGCCGAAGATCCCGAAACAAAGTGGGCGTCTGATTTTTATGAGATGGCTCATGCTCCCTTCCTGCAATTTTCTGACCTTGAGGTAGATGATGCCCAGGGTGGAAACGACGACGGCATGCTTGATCCCGGCGAAACGGCTGATTTATATGTAACACTTACCAATACCGGTCAGCTCGTCTGCGAGGAGACAGAGGTCTTGATGGTGCCTGAAAGTGACCTTGTTATGGTGCTGACACATGAAACACAAACGGTCTCGGGCATTGAGCCTGGCGAATCAGAAGATTTTGTGTTTCAGGTGGCTGCACTATATGATGCGCCACCGGAATCAACAGTTGAGTTGCTTTTTTCCGCCTTGACCGGCGCGTATGCGTTTGAACAGACAAAAGAAGTTGTTGTGGGTGAAGCACCCTATTATGATGAGGGAGATATTCCATCTACCTACAACAGTAATCCCACAACATCCAGCAATGCATTGGAACCCGGGGCCATGACTGTAACCATCCCGGAGGATGCCACCATTACCGGCGTTGATGTTGAATATGCCATGACTTCACAGAGCGGAGCGTGGATGAGCGAACAACGCTCTTTTATCCGTTGCGTATCCGAAGGCGGGGCAACAGAAACTGAAGTGTATGAAGGCACTGCCAATACATCAGGTACCCTTGAGTATGAGAGAACCGGTCTGGATATTGCCAATGGTGTTGAAGGGGGTGGAGATATTGAGTTTGAGCTGCATGCCTTCCGTACATGGGGTGGCTCCGGCTCCAACACACAATATGTCTATATACCGGATAACACCTGGAAATTGATCGTGCACTATGAAGTCCCAAAGTATGATGTTACCTTTCGTGTTGAAAACCAAATTGGCCAGACCGTAGAAGATGCTGTTGTTGAAGTCGGGACTGCATCTGAAAGCACGAATGAAGCCGGGGAAGCTGATTTTGAACTACCTGCAGGCACACTGTATTATTCCGCCACGGCTGAAAACCACAGACCAATACATTATGAACCATTTGACTTTATACCGGATACCGATGTTGTCGAGGTGCTGATGACAAGGGTGTTCGAAGTCAGTTTTTCCATTAGCGATGTGCACGGAAATGAGGTTCCCGACCCGGTTGTCACTTTTGATGGCGAAACCCTGCCCCCCGGACAGCATTCACTAGGGGATGTTGAGGACGGCATCTACACGTTTTCTGTTGAGGCCGAGGGGTTTCAAACCTACGAAGGCGAGGTGGAACTGGTTGACTCCGACATTCAGCTTGATATTACCATGAACCCCTTCTATACACTTATTTTCGCCATTTTCGACAAGTGGGGTCATGTAATTACAGATGCCATGATAACCATTGAAGGAGATACATTTGAGGAAGGAGTGTATGAATTCAATGAGATCATCCCGGGTACCTATAACTATTCTGTGGTTGCTGATCATTATCATGATTACTCCGGCGAAGTGGAAATTGTTGATTATAATAAACATGTGGAAGTTAAAATGGACGCTGACGGTACATCGACAATCGATTCACAGCCTGCAGAAATTAAGGTATTCCCTAACCCGGCCGGTGATTTGGTTACTGTTTCTTTTGTTAACTATGGTCAGAATGAGATTACACTATCCCTGCTTGATTATAGCGGTAAGCTTGTAAAAACCCATACAGTGTCCGGCTCTGAAGGGCAGATGGAGATACGCCTCAGCCTCTCTGATTTACCATCCGGGGTATATTTACTTCAGTTAGATAACGGTAACATACACACCCACCGATTTATAGTGCAATAAAGGATTGCCGATATTTTTAAGAAAAGCAGTAGTCTGACCCGAACAGGTTGATGGTTTTTTTGTTTAATCAACATGTTATCATGACGGAAATTGTATCATAGAAGGTAAATGGACTGAATACGTTGGAAATACTTTGGGAATAAATAAACTTCTAAATGTTGTGTTCATGAAAAAACCAGGTTTATTGCAAATGATACGGGCACCTTTCTTAAGCTCAATAATGGCGCCTATTCTGGCGGGAACACTCCTTAGTGTCTATCTCAGCGGGGGGCTTAATATACCGGGGTTTTTGCTGGTGTTCATTATTGGCATTGGCCTTCATGCGGCCACCAATGTGTACAATGATATCTATGACACCCTGCAGGGTACCGACAAGGTGAATGTGCATCGTAATGAGAATAGTGGTGGTTCAGGCATTCTTCAAAATTTTCCTGAACTGACGGGCCGTATGTTTAAGGTAGCCCGGTGGTCACTGGTTTTGGCACTTGCCGGTTCCTTAGCGCTGCTGTTTTTCATTGAAAAAACATTCTGGCCCCATCTGATCACGCTATATATCCTTTCAGCTTTTTTTAGCAAATACTATACCGCCCCGCCGGTCAAGCTGGCTTATCGTGGGCTGGGTGAGGTTGCCGTGTGGTTTGCCTTTGGTCCGATGGCCATATCCATTGCCGCGGTCAGCCAGAACATCGGGTTTCATCCGCTGGTAATAACCATACTGCCTGCAACAGGTCTGAGTACATTGTCCATTTTGCTGGTGGGTCAGCTGATCGACCTGGATGCAGACCGGGACGGCGGAAAACATGGCGTGGCATCCCGCCTGGGAACACGTTTTACTGCCTGGCTGTACTTCTTTGTGCAGCTGGCCATTGTAGCAAATATCATTTTGCTTTACTTCTTGCTACAAGATGTTGCATGGCCGGTATTGCTCTGCTTGCTGCCCTATGTTCTGCTTTTTCCAAAGGCAGCAGCTATTGTGCTTAAGTATCATGACCGGCCTGAACAGTTGAAACAAGGTGCAAAATTTACGGTGATGACGCACCTGGGCTTTTCGGTTATGCTGGTGATCGGGTTGTTGATCATCGTGCTCTAAATGACACCGGAGAAGAGCTCCGTGAACAACCAGAAGGAAACCGGGGCTGCCAGTGATCCCATGAGGTTGACGACGTCATTCGGAGAAGGTGTTTCCGCCTCCTCAGCGGAAGGTTGCTTTAGTAATGGCACTCGTTCCAGTTTGTTTTCCAAAAATGTGCCAAGAAGGGTATCCGCAAAACCGGCCACAAAACCTGCCAGGGTGAGCCAAACAATGGTGGTGGAATCCAATGTCCCGAAAAACAGATAGTATCCCGTCAGGCTTATCAACAAAGAACCTGCCAGGGACGCAATGGTCCCTGCGGTTGAAATTCCCCCTGAGATGCCGGATTCATGTAGTCGAAAATCCCTGAGCGACAAACAACGTTTGTGAAAAACGGGCCCTGCTTCACTGGACCATGTGTCGGCAGTGACCGCGGCAAGCAATGTGATGTAGAGGTAGATAAAAATGTCCTGCCGGGTGATCAGAAAGGCTGACGAGGTTAGGAGTGCCCAAAAAATATTGGCCAGCACCTGCCAGGCATTACGCCGGTTCGAAGACCTGCTTTTGCCCCGTAAGGCCGTGCTTATCCGGGTCAAAAGTACAGAGGAGAAGAAAAATAACAGGACAGGAACTGTCCAGGCAAGGCCAAGAACACCAAAAAAGTATATTCCCAGGAAAAAAACCAGTATAGCCCCATTTCTGGTTAGCAACGCCATACGATATAACAGATAAGACCCCGTGGCTGCAACCAGGAAAACCGGTATCAAAAAGTACAGGTTGTTTTCACTGGTTTCCATGATAAGAAAAAAAAGAGCGGTTCCCACCGGAATCGAAAAGTTGTCAGAGCCTCTGAAAGAGACGATCTCAAAAATGGCGGCCAGCATGATCGCCAATATCACGTATGCATGCCAGCCAAAATAAAAGTCAGGCAGCAGTATGCTGAATATCAAGAGGGTTGTCCCAGCAAAACCCAGCACCCCGTAAAGACTTTTTTCTTCTTTTTTAAAAAGACTAAAATACCTGTTCCCGGGCCTGATATGGCCGGTAATATTGGCCACGGTATCCGAAAGGGTAAGCAACAACAGGGATATCCGGAAAAAACCAAGGGGCATGTTATATAACAGGATGAAGGCCGTTAATACACCCACTGGGTAAAAAAGTGTCCCCAGACTGGCATCGCTTGTCTTGTGAAGGAGATGAAACGTCCTGTAATGGTAGGTCAGAAAGGCGAAGACAGTTCCCGTTCCAATCAGGGCGAGTAATACCGGCTTTTCAAACAAAAACGTTAAGCCCAGGACAATTAGCCCTGTGCCCAAATGGATGCTTTTTCGAATAAGACGTTTACCGGCTTGCATAAATAAATATCAGCTCAACAACGAAAATACAAAAGAGTTTAATGCCAAGCTTTCAATATGAATAATTGCGCATGGTTTTGTATCTTTGTTAATAGCTGAACGGTTGAAAATGAGGGCTTAGCGGTGTTTTTTGCTGTTTTTTTATTTTCGGCAGCAATCGTTTTGCGATAAAATTCCTGATTCTGATCACTAAAAAATTATCCCTGTGTTTGACTTGATCCACCAAAAAAGACTATACGCAAAGCTTGTTTTCTTGCTTGTTATTTCCTTGCTCAGCCATGGTGCCGTTTTTTCATCTGCCAGCGATCCTGCCAGCCAGTCAAATTCCCTTACCATCATTGTACAGGACGAGGAGAATACCCCAATCGAAGGGGCTGTAGTTTTTATAGATGATGATGTTGACTCCCAGCAGGTAACAAATGGAACGGGTGTTGTGGATTACGAGTTGCCGGACGGTGAATATATCATTTACACCTATGCGTCGGACTTTTTGGACCGTGTGATCACGGTAAGCCTTGACGATGCAGATGAAACCGTTGAAATCGTTCATGAGACAGCCCGTTTTTGGTCAAGCGAGCCTGGCAACGCACCCATAGGTGTCGGAGAGGCAAACGGGGTGCGTATGGCGGTGGCCGGTGAAAAAATCTATTTGAACACAGCCTATGGTGGTCCTCCCGGTACAACAGACTATGGTGCTATTCATGACTTTTACGTATATGATCTTCAGACAGATAACTGGGAGCAGCTTCCCGATGTGCCCTATGCCGGGTTGTATGGTATCAGTACTGCCTATGGCCCTACACCGGGCGGCCAGGATGCCATTTACATTCTGAGAGGCTATCCTGCCGGGCAGCGAACCTGGATGGCACGGTATGATATTAACGCAGGGGAGTGGGAAGAAGACCTGAACCCTGACATCCCCTGGCAGGAAGACCTTGGCAGCCCATACAGCGGTGAAGGATTTCAGGATTATCCCCGGAATGGCTCCGTCATGGTCTGGGATCACAACGACCATATGTATCTTTTTCCCGGCGCTGGCTACAGCTATGCCAATTATGACTGGTACCGCTATTCGGTAAGTAACGACAGCTGGGAAGCCATGGGAGAGCTCCCGCATCGACAGGGACCCGGTAATGCAGCTGTTTTGGTGGAAGCTGATGGTTCCGGTTATGAACAGGATTATATCTATGTGCAATTTGGTATCACCCCCTCCGGCGATTATTCTGATGCCGAGTTCTGGCGGTATGGACTTTCGGACGGGGAGTGGGAACCACTTGCAAATCATCCTTATGGAGCAGATGACGGGTCCATGCTTGCCTGGGACGGTAGTACCTATATTTATCATACACCGGGAGCCTACGTCGAGCAGCTATGGGATACCGGCAAGGATCAGAAACGCGAACTGATGCGTTATTCCATCCATGATAATGAGTGGGCGGAAATGGAAAAAGCGCCCTATAACCGATGGGGAGGATGGGATGATGCCGGTGGTATCGTGCATGTCGACGGGGCATTGTATGGGATGAAAGGAGGAAGCGACGTGGCCTGGGCTGAAGATGAATATGTTTCGGGGGGCGGCGACATCCCCTCGGATAAATTATGGAAATGTGAGCTGCACGAAGAGGTGCATGCCCTGGCCATGAATGGCGCAGACGGAGGGGGGCGAACCTATCCGCCACAGGGCGATTACATTCACCTTGCCGGGGCAGATGCAGAATTGCTTGCCATCCCCGATGAGGGTTGGGTGCTTGATGCCTGGCTTCTGAACGGGTCTCCCTATAGCAACCAGCCCGCGATCTCTCTTTCAATGAATGACGACCATTCGGTTACGGCCCGCTTTTTACCGGAGTCATTCCTGCTCTATGCTTCCCCCTCCTCATTGGATGATTTTAGTTATATGGTCGGGGAGGGACCGTCTGATTCGCAAGTGTTTACACTAACCGGGCAGGATCTTGAACCCGCTCAGGGTGTTATCAGTCTGAGTGGAAGCGAACACTTCGAGATTTCAGAGGATAACATTCATTTTACCAACACCCTTGATTTGGCCTATGAAGAGGGAACATTCGATTTTACAGATGTCTATGTGCGACTGAAGGAAGGACTTGGTATTGGTGTATATTCGGATGAGACTATTCAGATTTCCGGAGCCGGTGAAACCATTCAGGTGGCTGTAGCCGGCGAAGTAGGCTCCACATCCCTCCCTTATGCCCAGGACTTTGCCGGCTTTACCAGTGCCGAAACATTGCCGGCCGGGTGGATCCTTGACCATGAGTATGAATACAAGGGAGATTTTGGCTCCGGAACAGCAGGAGGCTTGCGCGGCAATGGTGTACTCGGGTTCCAGGTCACCGGCAGCAGTCCCAATGATCACTTCACCGCTACCCTGACATTGTTGAATGAAACCGGTGAAACCATAACAGATCTTCTTGTCAGCTATACAGGAAAAGTAGCCCGCACCGTTTCCGGAACACCCGAATGGGAAGTGTCGGTGGCGGGCTCTGTTTGTCCGGAACTTGCCTATAGCACGGCTGAAGGAGAAGATCGTGATCTTCTGACTATCGTTGGTGACATATCCATCGATGATGAGGAGGCGTTTGAGCTTTCCTGGTATACAACCTCGGAGGGGACCTCGGGGCACCGTCGCCAGATTGGCCTTACAAACCTGCATGTGGACGTGGTTACCATCGTGGAAACAGATAATGATCTTTACGACATTCCTGAAAATGCTACCATCGCCGTTCGGGGGAATGTGGAAGTGCATGAAGACATGATCATTGACAACCTGATTATTGAGGAAGGCCATGTTTTACAGATCATGCCCGAAGCGGAAGTAACAGTGAATGGAATGTTGTTGAACATGAATGAAGGTGAAAGCGCTGCTGATGCACTGGTAATCCGTTCGGATGAAACAGGTACCGGTTCCTTGCTGCATTATACGATAGATGTGGAAAGCACCGTTGAGAGATTTATTTCCCCCAAAATGGGTGATTGGCATGATCCCCACGATCACTCTGGCTGGCATCTTATTTCGTCACCGGTGCAAAACCAGGCCATTGAAGGAGACTGGACCCCCGGGGAGGAGGGTCAGCTTGCTTATGAATTCTACGCATGGTGCGAAGTAGATGCAAAGTGGCTTGACCAGCAGGATGAATCACATGAGATTACCCATTTTGAGACGGGCAGAGGTTATCTGGTCGCTTATATGGAAGAAACCACCAATCTTTTTCAAGGCATGATCAATGTTTCTGATATTGAGGAAGTGTTTGTAGTAAGACCAGGTGATGAAGATGACGTCCATGGGTGGAACCTTTTGGGCAATCCTTATGCCAGTGCTCTTAAGTGGAATGATGGAAACTGGGACCTTCCTGATGACCTTGGTGGACTGGCAAAACTTTGGGATGAGGCCGATAAGAGCTATAAAGACGTTTTGGAAGAAGGAATTATTCCTTCGATGAATGGTTTTTTTGTCTATTATGACCCGGATAATCGATCTTCTGCTTCGTTAACCATTCCTGCCGCTGCCAGAACCCATGATGAAACCTTATGGTATAAAGAGAATCAGGAAATACGTCTGTTGACCACTGATCAGGCAAACCAGTCAGCCCAGGAAAGCATCCTGCGGTTCAACCCGGAAGCAAGCCAGGGTTTTGACCTTCGGCATGATGCTTACTTTCTGCCGGGTTATGCCCCTGAAACCTTTTTTATTGTAGATGAGAAAAAGCTTTCTACTTATACGGTCCCCCAGTGGCATGAGGATCTGGTGGTTCCGCTCGGGTTTGAAAAAAACCAGGCTGACAGTTTTTATGTTCACTTGACAACACATGCTGTTGATGCTGATTTATACCTGGTTGACCTGAAAACGGAACAGGAGCATCCCCTTACCCTGGATAGTCCGTATGGCTTTACGGCGGAGCAGGATGATGACATCCATCGCTTTGAATTGCGTTTTTCACCAACCGACCCGGTTTCTGTTGCTGAAGTCGTAGAGGCGGATATCGTATCTGTCTACGTGGCGGACAACATCTTGCATCTTCATTTTAACAGTGGTGATCAAAGCCGGCAGTTGGAGCTGATCGACCTGGCCGGCCGCTCCGTTATGCAGCGAAACCTCGGTCGGGGTCAGATTCACACCCAACCCCTCAATATACCACAAGGCCTGTACATTGTAAGAATTACGACGACAGGCTCTGTGGCTACAAGGCGTGTGATGGTGTATTAAAGGTGTCGGACAGTTTCACCGAATGTCGTGTCAATGCGTTGACATGACATTAGTTCAGGTATCTGGTCAGCCACCCGTAAAACTCTTCATACCAGTATAATGAGTTCTGCGGGGTCAGTATCCAGTGGTTTTCGTCCGGATAGTATACCAGCCGTGCATCCAGTCCCATGTTTTTATAGATGTTGTAAACAAGGAACCCATGAGCTACCGGCACGCGGTAGTCGTTCTGGCCGTGTATAACCAGCATCGGGCTGGAGAAGTTCTCCGCGTAAGATGCCGGATTGATCTCCTGCATCTGTTCGGTATTTTCCCAGGGTGCGCCGCCATACTGGTATTTGCGATTAGCTGAGTAATCTGACGCGAACTGCAGGTACAGGTCATACACGCCGGCATGATTGATCAGGCAGGCGAAGCGGTCGGTATGACCGGCAATCCAGGTTACCATATATCCACCATAGCTGCCTCCGGTGGCTGCCATTCGGTCTTCATCCACGAGCCCGCGGTCGACCATGTAATCGGCAGCTTTCATAATGTCGCGGTAGGGCAGCTCCGCATGGTTGCCGTGAATGCTCTTTACGAACTCCTGTCCGAAGCTTGATGAACCATGGAAGTTAGGCATTGCCACGATGTATCCCGGGGCTGCAAACAGCTGACTGTTCCAGCGAAAATGAAACGAATCGCCGAAGATGCCGTGCGGGCCGCCATGGATCATCATCACGAGCGGATATTCTTTGTCAGGATCGTATCCGGGCGGGTAATTGATGAACATCTGAATGTCCTTGTCATTGGCGCCTTTGTAGGTTACATTTTCGATCTCTCCCCAGTCAGTGTGCTCCACATAGGTGTCATTAAAACCGGTAAGCTTTGTTGTTTCTTCGTTTTGGAGATTGATACGATATATTTCCGGGGGTGCGCTCAGGTTATGATGGTTAAACACCAGGTGGTTGTCACCGGCGAGCCGGCCGCCATTGTTGGTGCCTCCACGGAATATTTCAGTGAATTCTCCCCCGGTCGCCGGAATACTGAAGATGGACTTCATGGCCATGTCTTCAGCATGAAAAAAAATGGTCTCACCGTCATCTGACCAAAACCACTGTTCAGTGCTCAGGTCTATGTGGTCGCTGATCTCTGTGTGGGTGTCGTTTTCTGTGTCATAGAGGGTCATCACAACCCTGTCGGCATAAAAATGGGGAATCGATTGCCTGCCATACAGGATATAACGCCCGTCAGGGCTGTAAACAGGGTTACTGTCGTGTGCCGGATTTTCTTCGGTAATATTTTGAATAACACCACTGCCATCAGTTGGCACAAGGAAAATAGCCTGGTTTAGCTGCTCATAGGGTGGTTTGGTAGCGTTTTTGTTCAGGGCAATGGTTTCCCCGTCAGGCGAAATATCATAGGAAACACCGCCCATATAGCCGAAGAAATTGCCACTGTCGGGCATCAGGTCAGTTACCGTGTCGGTTTCCAGGTCGAGGGTAAACATTCTCGAAAGATAACCTTCTGTATGCCAGGTATCCCAATAGCGATACACATTGTTTTCGGTGACCCTTGCGGAAACAGGATCTTCTTCCTTAGCCTCTTGCAGTTCCCGGTGCTTGTCCCAGTCGCCGTTGTATTCGGGCAGGATGTCGGCAGCAAAAGCGAGTTTGTTGCCGTCCGGGTACCATTTTACATCGTAAACGCCTACGGGAAGGTCGGTTACCTGCCGTGCTTCTCCACCATCCAGGTTTAGCATATAGATCTGTCCGGGGCCGTCATGCCGGCGCGAAACAAAAGCCAGCTTGTTCCCGTCAGGGCTCCAGGCAGGACCGCTGTCGCTGTCACTGAAAGTTATCTGACGGTAATCGCCGGTTTCATTGTTCAGAAGAAACAGGTTGCTTGCCGAAGAGTTGCCATCAATGTCGTAATCCGTTACCGTAAAAGCAGACCATTGACCGTCAGGTGATACCACCGGGTTGCCAGGACGTTTCATTTCCCACATGGTGTGCGGGTCAAAAGGATTCAATTCCTGGGCTGATACAAATCCTGATCCACATAGCAGGATGCCTGTCAATAGTAATAATAGTTTTTTCATAGCCTGAAGATTAGGGGGTTGGTTCTATGCAAAGTAACAAAAGCCCGGCCATATGCACAACTTTTGTATAAACCCAGGGGGGTTCTGCTGGCGCTTATGTTCAACGAAACTGTTAATCAGGTCATTATCGGAAAACAATTTTGCCTACTTTTGTACATATGATACTTGTAACAGGAGGAACAGGCATTGTCGGTGCGCATTTGCTGTATGAACTGGCTGCCAGAAATAAAAAGGTACGTGCCCTGAAGCGCGCAGGCAGCAATACAGGCATGGTTGAACGGATGTTTGACTGGTATGATCGGGGAAAAGGTGGTGATCTTTTTGGAATGATTGAGTGGATGGATGGTGACATCAATGACCTTACCGGTTTGCAGGAAGCCATGGATGGCATTCAATCTGTGTATCATTGTGCTGCGATGGTTTCATTTATGCCACAGGACCGCCAGGCCATGATGAAAGCCAATGTTGACGGAACGGCCAACGTGGTAAATGTTGCTTTGCAGAAGGGGGTCTCCGGGCTTTGCCATTGCAGCAGCGTTGCTGCTCTGGGTCAGCCACAACCGGGTGATGTTATTGATGAAAACCTGGTTTGGAAAACTTCCGGAAGCCATTCCTGGTATGCCATGAGCAAATATGGTGCTGAACGTGAAGTGTGGCGGGCCTCAGAAGAAGGCCTTAACGTTGTGATCGTGAACCCGACCGTGGTGATAGGGCCAGGCGACCCTGCTCGCTCCAGTGCCCAGTTTTACCAGTCTGTTGCCCGGCGCATGAAATTTTATACAAAGGGTGTCACCGGATTCGTGGATGCCCGTGATGTGGCCACTGCCATGGTCGATCTGTTGGAAAGTCCGGTTGAACGGCAACGTTTTATTCTTAGCAGTGAAAACCTGTCCTATAAACAGGTCTTTTCCTTATTGGCCAAACATGCTGGTGTGAAACCACCATCTTTTTATGCCGGTCGTTTTATGAGCGGGGTGGCGTGGCGTCTGGAAGCTTTACGAAGCTTGATCACCCGGAAGAAGCCGCTGCTTTCCAGGGAAACAGCACAAAATGCGCATCACATACGCTATTTCTCGAATCAAAAAGCAAAAGATACCCTCGGGATAAGGTTCCGGACCATAGATGAAGCGGCGAAAAATACAGCAGGCTTTTTCCGGGAAAACCCTTCACTACTTACAAAGGGATGACCGTTATAATCCTGGTTTTTTTCGGTAAATAATCCATTGGACCAGGATCGATAGCAGGTACAATACAGTGACAAACAGCGCAATCCTGCCCAGGAAGTTTCCGCGCCGGATAAAAAACGTGTTCTCATCATGTTTGTTCAGGCTGGTGCTCATCGCTTCTCTTTCCCACCAGTCTGTGCTTTTAATAACTTGTCCTTTCTGGTTAATAAAGGAAGAGATCCCTGTGCTGGCGGAGCGGGCAATACTCTTGCGTGCTTCAACAGCCCTCAGACGGGCATACTGATTGTGTTGCCTGTAGCCGGGGGTGTCCCGCCACCAGCCGTCGTTGGTGATGATAAACACCAGTTCGGCCCCTTGCCTTATGGAGCCGGCCATAAAATCACCGTAGATTGATTCATAACAGACGGCCGGGGCAATTTTTGTTCCATCACCTGTCTCAAAAAGACTTCTGTTTTGCTGTACGCCCAGGCTGCCGGCAATGCCTCCAAAGTGACTTATCACTCCCGACAAAGGTTTAAAGAGCCGAAAGTAAGGTATTCGTTCAATGCCGGGAACCAGTTTCGATTTATGGTAGTACTGCACCTCACGTTCTGCTTCGATCATAATAGCAGAATTAAATGTGTCGTAATAGTGGTTGGTATTTCTATATGGCCTGGCAGATGGCGTAGCTTCTTCGTCGGTATCATACATTTTGTAAGTGAAACTGCCCAAAACCCAGATGAGGTCCGGGTATTGCGACAGGTGTTTCCGGATTTGTTTTACTGTATAGTGTGATTCTGCCTCATGCATCCATATTCCACGGGGGTTGACGCCTTCCGGGGCTACTACAAAACGGGTTTCGGATGTGACCTTTTGGTTAGCCAGCTCGATCAGCCGGTCAACGCGCTCATGAAAGTCGGCCCGCCCCTGAACAGGCGCGTAGGGATCTTCTGCAGGCTGTATGACCACTATTTCTGCAGGATCTGTTTCTTCTTCATAAGCGAACCAGCTGTGAAAGGATATAATGGATGGGATGACGAAGATGGCAAGGGCCAGGAAAAAGTTTCCTTTCATCCGTTTTGTGACCGTTTTTTGTTGAAAATACTGCTTGAAAGCGAAAAACAGCATCAGGTTGATGATGAGCACCCAGAGGCTGCCTCCGGCCGTACCGGTGTATTCGTACCATTGTATCCAAGCCGGATTGGCCGCAAACACATTGCCCAGGTCAAGCCAGCTCCAGCTCAGCTCCCACCTTGCGTGCAGGTATTCAAAGCTTAGCCAGAACAACACAATGGACAAAGGGCCCTGGTTGCCCCGCAGAACACGGCGGCTGATATGCATGAGCCACCAGGGGATGGTCATGAAAATGGCGTTCAGGATTACGGCCACGATCATGCCGGGAATCGTTGCATATACAATCCACCAGGTGGTTAACAGGTTGAAGACAAAAAAACCAGACCAGGCAAACAGGAAGAACTGTATGGGACGTCCCCCTTTTTGCCGCATAATGAGCAATTCGTCTAACCAAAGGAGAGGGATAAAGGCAACGAAAGCAAGGAACGGCAATCCCCGCGCCGGCCAGCTTAAAGCCAGCAACAAGCCGGTAAGCAATGCTAAAATTAATAGCTGGTGCCTGTGAAACAGTTTTGGCATGAAATTGGTTTTAATGCGTAAAGATAGCAATAATTGTTTTAAACATCGTTTTAAACATGGAAATGATTATCTTTGTATGGTAACCTTTAATAACGTGTATTATGTCAAAAAATACAGAACAAAAAATATTTGATGCTGCCACTGAACTCTTTCTGGAAAAAGGAGTGGATCGCACCAGTGTCAGGGAAATCGCATCCAAAGCCGGCATCAACCTGGCTCTGATGAACTACTATTTTCGCAGCAAAGAAAATTTGTTTGATGCCATTTTTTCAGGGCTTGTAAAGAAGCATTCAGAGCAGCTGATTCGCATCCTTAACAGTGACCTGGCTCTCGATGATAAGATACGTCAGTACGTGAGGGAATATATAGATATGCTGTCTGAGAATCCTTTGTTGGTCTCTTTCGTGATGGCCATCTTGCATCGCAGCCAGGAGCAGATCACCGAAATGAAGGCAATCAGTAATCTCTATGCGACCGATGAATTTACGCGCCAGCTCATGGAAGAAAGCCATAAGGGAAATATACGGCCGGTTGATCCCACCCAGTTTTTTGTAGATATGTTGTCGCTGATTGCTTTTCCTTTTGCCATCAAGCTGTTAATACAGGACAAGCGCAACATGAGCGATGAGGAGTTCGGGGAGTTTATCCGTGCACGAAAAGAGCGTGTGCCCGACATGCTTATTGAGAGCTTGCGTTTGCGCAAGTGATATTGTCCATCAACTTTTCATACTTTATCCTGGAAAGGGGGGATTGCGATTTTTTGATGTATTTGTTGAACATGGTACGTGTACAGGTTTCCCAGTCGTGGTCTTTCCATTCGGTGATTGCTGAAAGCGGCATCAATCCTGCCACCTGGTGGGGTTTTGCGTGACGGTTGTGTGGGCAAACCTCCTGGCAGATGTCGCAGCCAAACACCCATCCTTCTGTTTTGTTACGGTAGATATCAGGAATTGGATCATTTAGTTCGATGGTAAGATAGGAGATGCATTTCCGTGCATCGAGCTGGCCGGGGGCTATGATAGCTCCGGTAGGACAGGCGTCCATGCATTTTGTGCATGTTCCGCAAAGATCTTTCCGGAAAGGTTCATCCGGATGGAGCTCCAGGCTGGTGATCAGCTCTCCAAGAAAGTAATAGCTCCCCTTTCGGGGTAAGATCAAACAGGCATTTTTGCCTGTGTTTCCCAGGCCGCTTTCTTGTGCCCAGGACCTTTCCAAAACCGGAGCTGAATCAGAAAATATCCGGTAGTTGTGTTCGCCGGCTACGTTACTGAGTGCATCCGCCAGTTGCTGCAGCTTGTCTTTGATGACCAGGTGGTAGTCCCGGCCATAAGCGTACCTGGCAATACGGTATTTCGTTTCCGCCGGCTGATGTTGTGGCGGGTAGTAGTTCATTGCAACCACAACCACCGATTGAGCCCCTTCAACCAATAGACGTGGGTCCAGCCGTTTCTCAAAATGGTTTTTCATGTAAGACATGCGCCCCTGGTGTTCCTGTGCAAGCCAGTTGGCGAACACCTGTTCATGGCCGGTCAAGGCGTTGGCACGGGCCACCCGGCAGGCATCAAATCCCAGCTGAGCCGCCTTCTCTTTGAGTATTCGGGTATGATGTTGCGGATCTTTCAATGTTTATATCTAAACCAGCAGGCAGCCCAAGTGCTGCGTCTGCCGCTGGCCTTTTTTTGTAAATGGCAGGCCGGCCAAGTCCGGCCTGGGCTGCATTGAACCCTTTCAGGGTTCTTGTTTTCCGGGCGTTCCTTATACCCGAATTGCATTCGGGGCTATTCATATTTAATCCCTTCGGGATTAGAGCTGAGCAGATTCCTTTCTTTAGCTCACAGCTCCCGGGTTGTGACAGGACAAGCCCTGTCATTACGGTAGCTTTCCGAAGGGAAGAGGTTGAGGCCGGTTAAGCCCGGCCTGCACTTTTCTTCTTCCTTCCAGCTTCCAGCTTTCTTCCCTAATCAAACAGCGTCTTCCCGCCGGAGGCTTTTACACGTCCGAGATGTTGATAGGCGATCTCGGTTGCTTCACGGCCTCTCGGGGTACGCATGATGTATCCCTCCTGTATCAGGTAGGGCTCGTACACCTCTTCGATGGTGCCGGCATCCTCTCCCACGGAGGTGGCTACATTGGACAGCCCCACAGGGCCTCCTTTAAATTTGTCGATGATGGTGGAAAGGATTTTATTATCCATCTCATCCAGACCGTATTGATCTACATTAAGGGCCGACAAGCCATAAAGGGCTATTTCCATGTTGATGTTGCCGTCGCCTTTCATCTGAGCAAAGTCCCGTACTCTTCGCAACAACGCGTTGGCAATCCTCGGGGTACCACGGCTTCGCCGGGCAATTTCCCGGGCGGCCTCATCGGTAATGTCTACACGTAAAATGCCCGCCGACCGTTTGATGATCTGTAGCAATAACTTGGCATCGTAATAGTTGAGGCGTGCGTTGATGCCAAAACGTGCACGCAGGGGGGATGTTAGGAGTCCGGATCGTGTAGTGGCGCCAATCAGGGTGAACGGGTTAAGTGAGAGCTGTACACTGCGGGCGTTGGGACCGGTCTCGATCATGATATCTATCCGGAAATCTTCCATGGCCGAATAAAGATATTCTTCAACAACCGGACTCAGACGATGAATCTCGTCGACAAATATCACATCGCCGGGTTCCATGTTGGTGAGCAGCCCAGCCAGGTCGCCTGGCTTGTCAAGCACCGGACCCGATGTGATTTTGATGCCAGCCCCCATCTCATTGGCGATAATATGAGCGAGGGTGGTTTTGCCAAGACCCGGAGGTCCGTGCAACAACACATGGTCCAAAGCTTCCCCCCGTTGCGAAGCAGCCCCGACAAATACCTTCAGGTTTTCCACCACCTTGAACTGGCCGGTAAAGCTGGAAAATGTATCCGGCCGCAACGTCTGCTCCAGAATGCGTTCCTCTTTACTCAGCCGGTCAGCGGAGGGGTCCAGGTTTTCGTTCATGAATATCCGGTTATGGTGATGATTTGTGCTATACAAATGTAATAAAATTGCCAGTAAGGTCGTGGATGTTTGCTATTTCTGTTGATTATTGATTTAGCATGGAACCGTGTATGTTGATGCCTGTTTGATAGTAGTCATTTGATGGTTTAATAAACGGGAATACGTATCTTTGAATATCATGAATGAAAGTTGTCAAAACACATGACTTATACAGCGGATTTGATAAACCGGTTGTTTTCACTGAAGGGAAACTCAGATTTTGATGGTCTTTCCCTTGAGGTGTTTCGTTTTCAATATGAAAACAACAGGGTGTATCAACAGTTTTGCAAGGCACTGGATTGTTCTCCCGGGACTGTCGATCGTGTTGAGGATATCCCTTTTATGCCTGTTTCGTTATTCAAGACCCGGCGGGTTGTTTCCTTTGAAGGGGAACCGGATATTGTGTTTAAGAGCTCCGGTACAACGGGGAGTGAGCGGTCAGCGCATGCGGTTGCCGATTTGTCTGTGTATGAACAAAGCTTGTTTACATGCTTTCATCAATTTTATGGTCATCCTTCCGGTTATTGTATTCTGGCCTTATTGCCGGGCTATCTGGAACGCAGTGACTCCTCGCTGGTGTATATGACGCGCCGCCTGATCGAGGAGAGCGGGCATCCGCATAGCGGGTTTTATCTGCATGAGATGCAAACCCTTTCTGAAACACTGCAGCATCTGATGGAAGGTGGCGAAAAGATTTTCCTGCTTGGGGTAAGCCATGCTTTGCTGGATTTGGCGGAGCAGTATCCCGGGGCACTTAAAAATGCCATTGTGATGGAAACAGGTGGTATGAAGGGTCGTCGCAGGGAGATAGTCCGTGAAGAGCTGCATAAATGGCTTTCCAATGCTTTTTCTCAGGAAGATATCCATTCGGAGTATGGTATGACGGAGCTTCTCTCTCAGGCTTACTCCAAAGGTGGCGGGCTTTTTGAATGTCCGCCCTGGATGCGCATCCTGGTTCGCGACACCAATGATCCGCTGACAGTGAACGAATCCAGACGTGCCGGTGGTATCAATGTGATAGACCTGGCCAATATTTACAGCTGCAGCTTTATTGCCACGGAAGATATAGGCCGAAAACTCCCTGACGGCAGGTTTGAGGTGATCGGGCGGCTGGATAACAGCGACGTGCGAGGCTGTAACCTGATGGTGGTAGAATAGAGGCTTATATCCTCTTTTAACAATGTTTTATAAGGAATCCAGGGTTAAAACGCCCCCAGGAACCGGAGTAAAAAGTGAAGGGCCGCCAGCAGGAGGAAGATGCCGCCGAACATGGTGACCCGTTTTGTGAATCCTATCCCGAACTGCTGTCCACCGGCCATACCAGCCAATGTCAGGATAAAAACCGTGATGGTGATCAATATCCCGGATAAAACGATTGTCATTGACGTGATGCCAAGTGCAAGTCCTACCAAAAAAGCATCCATGGAGGTAGCCAGCGACAATACCACAATCACTTTTGCCTGATTAATATCGAACACCTTGCTTTTTGGATGTCTTTTAACGGCTTCCATAATCATTTTGGATCCGATAATAACTAAAATGATAAAGGCAATCATGGTTTCGATATTCGCAAACATCGATTGTATTGCGCCGCCAAGCCAATGGCCCAAAAACAAAAGGACCATGTGAGCAAAGGCGAATGCAATGGCTGTCTTTAGCGGGCTGCCCGGTTTGACCTCACCGGCCAGCGAGCTGTTGGATATGGATATGGCAAAACAATCCATGGCCAAACCCAGAGCCAGAATAAAAATAACCATTGTTTCCATAATATTCGTGTAATGTCAGGTTTATAGTATATTAGGATATCCACATGCGTTTGCCGCTATTGTGATGGTTTTGCCATCATTGTTCTACTTTCTCCAGTTCTACCGTAAAATGGCGCATGATCGGTTTTTCTTTTACAATGCGGTAGCCTGTGGTGATCTCATTGCGTCGTTCAAAGATATTTGACAGGCATGCAGCGATGAAGTCCATGTGGTTATTGGTATACACACGTCTGGGTATCGCCAGGCGAAGGAGCTCCAGTTGCGGGTACCGGTTCTCCCGTGTTTTAGGGTCGCGGTCGGCCAGCAGGGTGCCGATTTCCACACCGCGCACACCGCCTTCCAGGAAAAGTTCAATAGCCAGTGTTTGTGCCTGAAACTGCTCTTTGGGAAGGTGGGGCAGCATCTTTTTGGCATCTACAAAAACCGCGTGTCCGCCTGTTGGCGTCTGAAAGGGGATCCCATATTCTTTGAGCCGTTCACCAAGATACGCTACCTGGCCGATCCGTGACTCCAGGTAGTTAAATTCAGTGCCTTCCCGGAGACCCTGAGCCATGGCGGCCAGGTCTCTTCCTGCCAGTCCTCCATAAGTCAGGTAGCCTTCATACAAGATGCAGTACATGCTGATCTTGTCAAAAAGGTCTTTGTCGCGGCAGGCGAGAAAGCCCCCAATGTTTACGATCGCATCTTTCTTGCTGCTCATGGTGGCGCCATCAACATACGAGAACATCTTATGCACTATATCCCGGATTGACCAGTCTGCATATTGCTTTTCCCTGATCTTAATGAAATAGGCATTTTCAGCAAAACGGGCTGCGTCGAAAAATACCGGCACCCCATATTGCTTACATAACTCCGAAACTTCCCTGATGTTCTCCATGGATACCGGTTGTCCGCCTGAACTGTTACAGGTGACGGTGATGATACATAGCGGGATAGATTCCCTCGGATTAGATTTAAATACTTCTTCCAGCTTGTTTAGATCAATATTTCCTTTAAAGGGGTGCTCCAGTGTTGTGTCGGCGGCCTCGTCGATGGTGCAATCAACAGCGGAGGCACGGCGAAACTCTATGTGGCCTTTGGTGGTGTCAAAGTGTGAATTTCCGGGTACCAGGTCTCCTTCTTTGATGAGGGCGGAGAATAGCAGGTTTTCTGCCGCACGTCCCTGGTGTGCCGGCACGAAATGAGGCATGCCCAATAAATTGTTGATAACCTCTTTCAATTTAAAAAACGAGTTGGACCCGGCATAACTTTCATCACCGAGCATGATCTCCGACCACTGGTGATGGCTCATGGCGCCGGTTCCTGAGTCGGTAAGCAGATCAATAAATACCTGTTCACTTCGCAGGTTGAATAAGTTGTATTTTGCTTCCTTCATCCACCTTGATCGCTCATCCCGAGTGCTGCGACGCAAAGGTTCTACTACTTTAATTTTATATGGTTCGGCATATGGTAATTCCATAACAAATGATAATAAATAATTTGGTAATTGATTTTTTTTTGACAGAAAAGAAAAAATCCCGGGCGGGAAACATGAGACAGGCATTAGCAGAAGTAGCCGTCCCGCCGTTTTACGTTGCGGTACAAATCTTTTATGGTCCAGATGCGATCCATAACAATTACTTTGAACCACCAAATATACATAAATGTCCCTGGATTTACAATGAAATTCAGCTTACGGATTCACTATCCATAAACGGCCAGAGCAAGCATGAAATTGTATTATCTTTGCCGTCAGGAAGTTTTTGTTTATTCTGTTCTGCATGAAGTGTGATGATATGGGCCAGATAGCACGTCTGATTTTAAAGCTTTTCGGTTGGAATATCTATTCCAGGGTGCCCCTGGATATTCCCAAAGCCGTTATTATCATGGCTCCGCATACCAGCAACCTCGACTTCATCATTGGCAGACTTGGCTTTTATGTTTACGGCATTAGCCCAAAGATCCTTATCAAAAAAGAGGCGTTTACCCCGCTCCTCGGACCGGTGCTCCGTTGGTTCGGTGGTGTTCCTGTGGATCGCAGGTATAGTCATCATACCTTAAAGAAGGTAACAGAGGAGTTTGAGAAAAGCGACAGCTTTTATCTGTTAATTACCCCCGAGGGTACCCGCAAGCCCGTCGACAAGTGGAAAAAGGGGTTTTACTTTATTGCCGAGACAGCCAATGTTCCCATTTTTCTGGGTTTCCTCGATTATCGCAGGAAAGAAGGGGGGGTGGGGGACATCCTGTACCCTACCGGCGATTTTGATGCTGATTTTCAATATATACAGGATTTCTATCGTGACAAACATGCCCGGCATCCTGAACGGTTTAACCTCTCACCGGAGGGACGTCGCTGATGCTTATTTTTTCTTGTTGTTGTAATAGATGTCCAGCAGGTAAGAGGCAGCCTGGAAGGAGGTCATTTTCTGTTCTTCAAGCCATTTATCCACCTCTTTTTGCTTTTTTTCGATGACAGGGTCGTTGTAGAAACTGGACTTCAGGGTTTCGTTGATGGTTTCATACAAACGGTGTTTTTGTTGCTCAATCCGTTTGGCCTGAAAATACCCCTTTTCTTTCATCAGCTTTTCGTGTTCCCGGATCATCCCCCACACATCGTCGATGCCTGTATTTTTAATGGCAGAACAAATGGTTACTTTGGGTGTCCAGCCGGTGTGTGAAGGCGGGAAGAGATGCAACGCGTTTTCATATTGGGAACGTGCAGATCTGGCATTGTTGATATTGTCGCCGTCGGCTTTGTTGATGGCCATGCCGTCGCACATTTCGATGATGCCCCGCTTGATGCCCTGCAGCTCGTCGCCAGCTCCGGCCAGCATAAGCAGCAGGAAGAAGTCAACCATGGAATGAACAGCCACTTCTGACTGTCCCACGCCAACCGTTTCCACAAACACAACATCGTATCCGGCTGCTTCACACAGGATAATGATTTCCCTGGTTTTCCTTGCGACTCCGCCCAGGGACCCCGCTGAGGGTGAAGGCCGGACGAAGGCGTTTTCGTCCACAGATAGTTTTTCCATGCGTGTCTTGTCACCCAGGATGCTGCCTTTGGATACTTCACTGCTGGGATCAACCGCCAGTACAGCAATACGATGGCCCTTGCCGGTCAAATGCTGTCCCAGGGTTTCGATAAATGTGCTTTTGCCTACACCAGGCACACCGGTAATTCCCACTCGTAGCGAGTTACCCGAATAGGGTATGCACTGCTCGATCACCTGTTGTGCCAGGGCATAATCACTGGTCAGAGAACTTTCGATAAGGGTAATGGCCCTGCTAAGCAACATTCTGTCGCCATCCCGAATACCTTTTACATATTCCTCCGCTTTCAGGTTTTGTTTCTTCTTTAACCTGAAAGCTTTCGAGGCCGATGTGTTCATCGACGAAGGCTGGCTGATACCCTTCATAACCTTCAGGGCGGAAGACCTCTTGTTTTTATTGTTGTCGGATTGGTTACCCATATCTTTTTTGTCTCAGCGATACTGTACAAAGGTAATAAACCTCGCTTAAACCCGGATTGGTGATCAGGAAATCTATTGCAAGGCCAAAACCCTTTTTTACAGTAAAATAGTTGCGTTTGCCTCCTTCATCATCACTTAGGCGTGAGTATCAAACAAAACCATTCTGTGCTGGCCATTGAATGCCTGTCACCCTGTTGGCAAGACAAATACGACGTAAACAAAAACAGGTTGTAATTGTTACTATTATGATCATTTAAAAAGAGGTAGCTATGTGGAAAGAACATAACGATCAACTTATTCGAAATCTGGAATTCAAAGATTTTTCAGAGGCCTTTGCCTTTATGACCCGGGTGGCTATGCTGGCCGAGCAGCATGGACATCATCCCGACTGGTCAAATTCCTACAATAAGCTTGAGATACGTTTAACAAGCCATGATGCCGGGGGCAAGGTGACCGAGAAGGATCATGCCATGGCCAATGCCATCGATAAGTTGTTACAGGAATGAGTTTCCGGGTTTTTGATATCTTCTGCCGGCATTTTTCCGGTGGCATTCTTAAGTAATTCCGGTGGTAATCTCAGGAAATCCTGGTGGCAACCTTAGGTAATTCCGGTGGCAATCTTAGGTAGTATTACAAATGTTGCCAGCCACAGACAGGCGGTTTCTCAAGGTTCATGACCTTTTCATTTCCGGGCACTTCAGGCTGATATCCAGGGCTTTCACGCTGTGCGTGAGGGCTCCAAGCGATATCATGTCAACGCCCGTACCAGCTACAGTACGCAGGTCTTTATGGTCCATGTTTCCGGAAGCTTCTGTCAGGGCCCTTCCCTGGATCATATCCACAGCTTCTTTCATCGTATTCGTATCCATATTATCGAGCATGATGATGTCGGCACCGGCTTTCAGGGCTTCTTCAACTTGTTCGATGGTTTCTGTTTCCACTTCTGTCTTCAGGGTTTTGGGCGCATTTTTCCTGGCAGCCGCCACTGCCTGTGTGATACTTCCTGCCGCCCGGATATGGTTGTCCTTGATGAGGATCCCATCGGCCAGGTTCATGCGGTGATTGCTGCCACCGCCTGTCGTAACGGCATATTTTTCCAGCAACCTGAGCCCGGGCGTGGTTTTGCGGGTATCCACAATGGTTGCATGCGTGTCTTTGATCTCATATGCCAGGGAGGCTGTCTTTGTCGCAATGCCCGACAGTCGCTGCAGAAAGTTCAGGGCCAGCCGTTCACCGGTGAGAACACCCCGGGCCGGACCCTTTATGGTGGCAATGATCGCGCCATCTTCAATTGTATCGCCATCCTTACAGACAGGTTCGAAGCAAATAGCCGGGTCCAGCGCAGCAAATACACGCTCTGCTATATGCAGCCCGCACACAACTCCCGTTTCCTTTGCCATGAAGCGGCCTTCAATATGTGTGTCTGGCGGAACGACGCTGTTGGTGGTGATATCACCGCTGCCAATGTCTTCTGCCAGGGCATTGGCTATGATCCGGTCAAGGTTATGAATATAATGCATAGGGTCTGGTTTAGCTGTTGACATTCTACTGATCTGTTTCGCTGACATCATCCCGGTAATGGGCACCCATGTTTTCGGTGTTCTTCAGGGCGGCTGCCAGCACTTCCCGGGAAACAATTGCCATATTATATACTTCTGTCTGGTCCGATGCGTTGAACGTTACCTTATCCAACTGATGGATGATCTCTTCTGTTTGTTGAAGGGCATATCGTAGTCCTTTTTCATTTCTTACAATGCCGCCATGGTTTTGCATGAGTTCTTTGATCTGCTTTTGCATAGCGGCTGTGTCTCCTGGCTTTTGTGTTGTGTTTGTAACCGGGATATCCGGGATTGGTAATGGCTTGCCGGGGTTTTTATTGATTTGGTTGGCGCATTGCCGGCTGAACACCAAACATTCGAGCAAACTGTTGCTGGCCAGGCGGTTGGCACCGTGAACACCTGTACAAGCTGCTTCACCACTGGCAAACAGCCCTTCAATATTGCTTTCTGCGAGTTCATTGGTGTGAATACCTCCCATGAAATAGTGTTGCACCGGTGCAACGGGGATCAGATCGTGCGCCATATCAATACCGTGCTCCTGACATTTTTTATAGATGGTAGGAAAGCGTTTTGAAAGAAATTCGCTGCTGTGGTCGGTTGTATCCAGAAAAACGTGGTCTTGCCGGCTGTTATTAATTTCCCGGAATATTTCCCTGGCTACCACATCACGGGGCGCCAGGTCCTTCATCGGGTGACGGTCGTGCATGAATGCCTCACCGTCCTGATTCCGCAGGATACCACCTTCCCCTCTTACCGCTTCCGAGATAAGAAAAGCGGACTGTTTGGTTTGGGGGTCATAAAATGCGGTAGGATGGAATTGTACAAACTCCATATGGGCACATTTCACACCTGCCCGTATGGCAGCCGCTATACCATCCCCGGTAATGCCTTCCTGGTTCGTCGTATGCAGGTAAACCTGTCCAATACCACCGGTTGCGATTAATAGTCTTGGCGCAGCCAGTACCTGATACCCTTCATGGCTGTGTGTGACAACGCCGCTTACCCGTTGCTCTTCATGAAGCAGGATGTCGGTAAGGTATTGTTGTTCCAGGATATCTACATTGGGCAGATGCATCACCTTGTCGGCCAGGGTGTCGATGATATGCTCGCCTGTAGCATCACCACCACAATGTAAAACGCGCTTTTTGGTATGTCCGCCTTCAGTCGTGATATACCAGTTACCTTGTTCATCAGTGTCAAAGATGATGCCGTAATCTACCAGCGCATTGATCTCCTCCGGCCCTTTTTCGATCATAAACCTTGCCCGGCGCTCATTGGTCACTTCGCCCCCTGCTTTCAGGGTGTCTTTCAGGTGTTGCTCGAAAGTGTCTTCATTATGCGAAACAACGGCTGCAATACCCCCTTGTGCAAGGGAAGAGTTGCAGGTTCGTAACCGGTCTTTTACCAGAACAGCACAGGAAAGCTTCGGGTCCAGCAACAATGCGGTATATAATCCCGCCAGCCCGGCGCCGGCAATTACAACATCGTAGTGTTTTGCCGGCATGGACTGTGGACTCTTATTGAATATATATCGTTTCATAATGGAAAAAACTTGTTTGGATGGCCCGGGGCTTTTTACCAGGGTACGTTGTCATCACATGCTCGTTTGTAATTATAGCCATCCTGGAAATAAAACGCCATTGAATGACCAATGAGTTAGCCTTGCCGGGAAAGACCCAAACCGGACATGTTACGGGTTGAGCATGCGCATCAACGGTTTTCTGGCCCTGTCCATCAGGACGTCATCTATCTCCACCTCATGCTTGCCGGTTTCAAGGCTTTGCAGAAGGTGTTGAAGGTTTGTTTTTTTCATGTTGTAGCAACTGAAATGATCGGTGAGCATATAGAAGGTCTTGTCAGGATATTGTTTTTGCAGCGGGTGAAGAATCCCTTCTTCGGTTCCAATGATGAAAGATTGATGGTCACTCTCTCCTGCATGCTTGATGATTTGCGAAGTGCTGCCGATAAAGTCAGCGGCTTCCCGGACCTCAGGCCGGCACTCAGGGTGTACAAGCAGCGTGGCGTCAGGGTGGTTATCCCGGGCCAGCTTCACATCAATCGCCATCACCTCTTCATGTGGCGGGCAATAGCCGTCGAACAGAATAAACTCTTTTTCCGGTATGTGGTAAGCAGCATAGGCCCCCAGGTTCTTGTCAGGCATAAAGATGATCTGTTTGTTGGGTAGTGTACGAATGACATTCACAGCATTGGCCGATGTACAGCACAGATCGCTTTCAGCCTTTACCTCTGTGGTTGAATTCACATAGGATACCAGCGCAGCCTCCGGGTATTGCTGCTTTAGGTGACGTGCTTCTTCTGCGGTAGCCATGTCGGCCATCGGGCATCCGGCATCCTTTACCGGAAGAAGTACCTTTTTCTGCGGACTGAGTATCTTGGCACTCTCCGCCATAAAGTCAACCCCGCAAAATACGATCACATCGGCGGGTACCTCCGTGGCAAGTCTGCTTAATGCAAAAGAATCTCCAACGTGGTCAGCAATATCCTGTATTTCGGGTATTTGATAGTAGTGGGCCAGGATGGTTGCATTGCTTGCTTTCCTGGCAGCATCAATTTTTTTGATGATATCGTTATCCGGCATAATCCTTCATTCTATTTCAT
>JAWLDT010000018.1:0-38012 GCA_041686485.1 Bacteroidales bacterium
TATGCGGAAAGAAACTGATTTTTTAGGAGAGGCCATGTTGCCCGATGATTCCCTGTATGGAATTAATGCATGGCGGGCAGCTCAAAATTTTCCTGACCGGACTCCTTTTCATGTTGAATGGTACCGTGCCCTGGGATTGGTCAAGCTGGCTTGCTATCAGACAATCATGGCCTTCGGAGAAAGTGCATCCTCAGCTTCACTCGAAGACCGTTTGCCTGCCGGTATGGAAGATCTCAATGTGTTCGCTTTTCTGGAAGAGGCTGCTGAAGAGATTAGTGCCGGCAAGCATTTTGACCATTTTATTGTTCCTGCTGTCCAGGGCGGTGCCGGCACTTCTATCAATATGAACATCAATGAAATAGCCAGTAATGTCGCTCTGTTGAAACAGGGGTATACACCCGGTGACTATTCGCATACAGATCCTTTTATGCATGCCAACCTGTTTCAGAGCACCAATGATGTGGTACCTTCGGCATTAAAGATTGCTGTTATGCAGCTGCTGTCAGGGCTGGAGGATGCCATTAACGCATTGCGTGTGTCGGTTGAAAAGCTGGAAACAAAGCATCGCCATGAGCTCCGGATGGCGTATACGCAGATGCAACAGGCACTGCCATCCTCTTACGGTCATTTGTTTGGAAGCTACAATGAGGCATTATCACGTGATTGGTGGCGGGTTTCAAAAAGTTTTGAGCGAATAAAGGCGGTCAATCTTGGAGGAGGTGCCACCGGCAGTGGTATGGCCATTCCGCGTTTTTTTATAATGGAAGTGGTATCCCGACTCCAACACCTGACTTCCCTGCCTGTGGCCCGGAGTGAGAACCTGCCTGATACAACGCAGAACCTGGATGCTTTTGTAGAGGTGCACGGGATTCTGAAGGCCCACGCCGTAAACCTTGAAAAGATAGCCGGTGATCTGCGTTTACTCTCTGCTGACACAATGGGTGCAGGGCAGATACATATTCCACGGCGCCAGACCGGTAGCAGCATCATGCCCGGAAAAGTGAACCCGGTAATTCCTGAATATATCATATCTGCTGCCCATAAAGTCTACAGCAATGATACCCTTATAACTTCCCTTTGCGGACAGGCATCTCTCGATCTGAATGCCTATTTGCCAATGATCGGTCATGCTCTCATTGATAGCCTGAAGCTTTTGGTAAATGCTGCCACCAGTATGCAGAAAAACCTTACCGAAGGACTGCAGACGGAAAAGGATGATTCTTTGCAACAAATCATGCATAGTCCGTCGGTAACGACTGCTTTGATACCATATATTGGATACAGGAAAGCTGCTGATTTGGCCAGGCATATGAAGGAACATCAATGCAGCATCAAAGAAGCAAATCATGTCTTGCAGGTGCTGTCACCAGGCAAGCTGGAACAACTGTTAAAGCCAGAGAAACTTCTGCAACTGGGGTATTCGTTAAGGGACCTTTCTTCCCCGTGGCAGTAGGGGTTCTTCTTGTGTTCCCTTAGCTTTTTTTAACTGTTTGAAAGTCTCTCCAGCCCGAAAATAATGCCTATTTTTGTCGCGTTTGAAAAGTTGGTACAGGAAATATTTTGGTATTTATGACTAGAGTTTATTTTATTCTGATAGTTGTTTTATTGTTGATGTTTCAGGCATGTTCCATATTGCAGCCTCATGCCGGGTTAATCGAGGAAGCCGAAACAGCTTATGAGTCCGGCCGGAAAGAGGAAGCATTTGCATTATACAGGGAGACAATTGATACAATGGAAGAGCAGGACAAGGATGTCCCGGGAGAGGTGTATAACCGGGCAGGATTACTGGCTTTTTCCATGGGTGAAACAGCACTAAGTATTGATTACCTTGAGTCAGCACGCCATACGGAGGCTGTAACAGCGGAAACTTTTTATACGCTGGCAAAAGCTTACAGGGAAATTGATAACCTTTCTCTCGAAATATCTAACCTGGAAAGGTATGTTGAACGGTACCCGGATGCTGAAGCGTTTGATGAGATGCAGCTCCGTTTATTCGAAACCATGGTGGAAAGCCGTAACTGGCAGCAGGCAGATGAGCTGTGGCCATCACTGAGTGAGAAACGCTTTCAGGATGAAGATCTGTTAACCGATTATATGATTGTTAAACAAAAACTGGGAGATGAGGAACATGTTACAGATATTGCCGAAAAGCTTTTAGCACTGAATGAGAATAATATAGAAGCCCTTGAATGGTTGGCAAAAGAGCATTTTCATGTTGCCCAAAGGCGTTATCAGAGAGAGATGGACGCTTATGAAGAAAATCGCACACATCAGCAATATGCCCGGTTGCTCGAGGCCTGGGATGTCATACATACCGATTTTCGAATAGCCCTCAACTATTTCGAAAGGCTATATAAGTTAAACCCTGATCCGGATTACATCCAATATCTTGTTAACCTGCATGAACGTCTGAACAATGATGACGAAGCGCATTATTACCGGCAAAAGCTGAACGAATAAGCTGATTGCCGGAACTTAGATGTTTGATGGTATACGGATCCCTTTGGTATCTTTTCTCAGGAAGTTTCTTACATTTACAGGCGAACAAATTAATTGTACCCAGTCTTATATGTGACTAGAAATTTGTGCTATTATGACATCAATGAATAAAATTGGCGTACTGACCTCAGGGGGAGATACACCGGGTATGAATGCGGCCATCAGGGCTGTTGTAAAGGCTGGCTTGCATTATAAGATCCAGGTAGTCGGTGTAACAAGAGGATACCATGGCCTGCTTCAGGATAAAATTGTGCCTTTGGATGGTCAGGCCGTGTATAATATCGTTCATCGTGGTGGTACCATATTGAAAAGTGCCCGCTGTGATGAGTTTAAGACAAAAGAAGGACGTAAGAAGGCTTACGAGATCGTTAAGAAACATGCGATTGACGGATTGGTTGTGATTGGCGGAGATGGTACACTCACGGGTGGACGTCTGCTTCAGAAAGAGTTTGGGTTGCCCGTTATGGGTATCCCCGGAACGATCGATAATGACCTGTATGGCACCGACTATACCATTGGCTATGATACAGCTGTTAATACCGTGGTATCGGCTGTTGACAAAATACGAGATACCGCCCATTCCCATGACAGGCTGTTTATTGTTGAGGTCATGGGGCGCGATGCCGGTTTTATTGCCCTGCGCAGTGGAATCGCTACTGGTGCTGAACAGATCCTTATTCCGGAAGCCAAAACCTTTATTGAGGATCTTTATGAATCGCTTGAGAAGGGTAAATCGCATGAAGAAGGGGCAGGGATTATTATTGTTGCTGAAGGTGATCAGTTTGGTGGTGCTATAGAGGTTGAGAAAAAGGTCAGTGAGCGTTTCCCGGAGTTGGATATTCGGGTGAGTATACTGGGACACATACAGCGCGGTGGTGCTCCTTCTGCTTATGACCGGGTTCTTGCCAGCGGACTGGGCTTCCAGGCTGTGAAAGCATTGCGCGATGGACGTTCTGGCGAAATGGTCGGTTCTATCAACCGGAAAATTGAATTTACACCGCTTGATCAAACCATCAAATATAACAGGCCCATCAACATTGAACTTCACAGTATTGCCGAAATACTGGCACTTTAAATATACAATGTAAATCATTAATTTTTGAATGTATTTTATACGACTATGAAAAGGTTTCAGTTTACTTCGTTCTTTATGATCATTACACTGCTGCTGGTGTGTGTTTCAAACATGAATGCCAAACAGCCGCTAACTTATTTCCTGGATGACATTGAATATGACGACAGGGTGCCTTCTCCGGAAGATTTCCTGGGTTACCAGATTGGCGAGTGGCATCTTCAGCATCACATCCTTGTACAATATATGGAAGTTCTTGCTGAAACATCTGGTCGTGCCGTTATCAGTGAGTATGCCCGTTCCCATGAGTTTCGCCCACTTGTTGAGATGGTCATTACCTCGGAAGAAAATCAGGCCCGCCTGGAAGAGATACGCGCCAATCATCTCCGGCTGACCGACCCGGAAGTTTCGGCTGACATCGATATCCGGGACATGCCATTGGTTGTCAGGCTTGGTTATGGTGTCCATGGAAATGAAGCAAGTTCGCATAATGCAGCACCTCTGGTAGCTTATTATCTGGCTGCAGGTCAGGGTGATAAGGTGCAGGAGCTACTTGACAACATGGTTGTCATTATTGATCCTTCGCTAAACCCTGACGGCCAGGATCGGTATGCAAGCTGGGTAAACAGGCATAAAAGCACTACCCCGAATCCTGACCCCAATAACCGCGAGGCCAGCGATGCCTGGCCAGGTTCACGTACCAATCATTACTGGTTTGATCTGAACCGGGACTGGCTGCCCCTGCAGCATCCCGAAAGCCAGGGCCGGGTGGAAGCTTATCACCGTTGGAAACCAAACATCAATACCGACCACCATGAGTTCGGGTCAGCATCCACATTTTTCTTTCAGCCGGGTGAACCCGCACGTGTTAATCCGCGTACTCCCCGCGTTACAGATGAATTGACCATGGAAGTGGCTAAATACCACGCCGAAGCATTTGATGCCATCGGTCAGACTTATTATACCCAACAAGGTTTTGATGATTTTTATTATGGGAAAGGATCCACTTATCCCGATGTTCAGGGTAGTATTGGTATCCTCTTCGAACAGGCATCGAGCAGGGGTTATCAACGGGAAACAGTGCATGGTACACTCGATTTTGCACAGACGATCAGAAACCAGGTACTGGTTTCCATGTCAAGCATGAGAGCCGGACTGGATATGCGGGAACGTTTGCTGGACCACCTTCGCTGGTTCTATACTTCTGCTATGGATGAAGCGGATGATGAAGACTTCGAAGCCTATATTTTTGGGCAAAGTCATGATTCGTCACGCAACAGGCACTTGCTCGAGGTTTTAAAGACCCATCAGGTGGATGTCTATCATGTTGCAGAAACATTTAGTGTTGAAGGACATGATTTTGAGCCCGGCCATGCCTGGTTGGTACCGCTGAAACAGCCTCAATACCGGCTGATACAATCGATGTTTGAAAAGACCCTGACCTTTGAAGACAGCCTTTTTTATGATGTGTCTGCCTGGACCAAACCCCTGGCTTTCAACATCCCTTATGAAAAGATCAATTCAACCGCTGATATGGAACGCCTCAAAGCCGACTTGCTGGATGAACTTCCAGAACCAACTGGCAGGGTAGCGGGTGGGAAGAGCGATGTTGCCTATGTGTTTGGGTGGGAAGATTATTATGCCCCCAAGGCCCTGTATCAACTACAGAAGAATGAATTAAGAACACATGTGGCTACTGAACCTTTCAGGATGGAAACAGCCGCCGGGGAAAAAGCATTTGATTTTGGAAGCATTATGGTGCCGGTTAAAACACAAGATATACCTGCAGAGCAGGTTTATGAGAAGGTGAATGAAGCTGCACAGGAAGCCGGTATTACCATACATGCCGTGCAAACCAGCTTTGTGTCAGAGGGCATACACCTGGGTAGTCGCAGTTTTACACCATTAACCAAGCCGGAAGTGTTAATGCTGGTGGGCTCAGGAACCAGCAGCAGAGAAGCCGGGGAGGCATGGCACTTGCTGGATCAGCGGCATAATATGCCCGTAACCAAGGTTGAGCTGCGCGGGTTTTCATCAGTGGATCTGGAACGTTACAATGTAGTCGTAATGGTTTCGGGCTCCTATAAGGAGTTGGATGAGGACGACCGCGAGAAGCTTGATCGCTGGAATAAAAACGGTGGTGTAATTGTGGGAATCAGTCGAGCCAACAAGTGGCTTGATCGTAATGAGTTTGTTGATATCGAATTCGTTGATACACCGGAGCAGGAAGATCCCGAGATGCTGCCTTACCATATACGTCCTGACCACAGAGGCGCCCGAAGGATCTCCGGGGCTATCTTCCAGACAAGGCTGGATACAAGCCATCCCATAGGGTATGGTTATCAGGATGACTCTCTGCCGGTATTCGTCAGTGGCACCCTAACTGCCGCCCCTGACGAAAATCCATTTGCCAATCCGGTACTATTTACAGATGATGCTCTATTAAGCGGTTATGCCTGGGAACACTATAAGCAAATGAAAGATGGTACAGCTGCCGTACTTATCCATCGCAATGAAAGCGGTGGTGTGGTTTCCATAATGCAAAATCCCAATTTTCGCGGTTTCTGGTTTGGCACCAATAAGCTATTCATGAACGCACTATACTTTGGCCAGATCATGCGTAACTGAGAAATGACCAGTTGATTTTGATGTTGATAAATAATCCGGTCCACCAAGAAGTGTGTGACCGGATTTTTCCTGGATTGAATGTGGTGGTTATTTTTCAGCGGGTCTGTTGCGCCCGAATTTTTCGTGCGCCGTTACGAAGTCTCCTGCTACGATCGAGGCTGCCAGTGAAAGCTCTCCTGCCATAAGCGTGGCTGCTGCAACCTCTGCCAGCTTCCGGGCTTTGCCGTTCCCATAGCAACCGATGATCTGAAGGCATTCTTTTTGGGTAGGCAAAGATACACCGCCGCCAATAGTTCCTATTACCAGGGACGGTAAATGCAGGGATACGTAAAGGTCTTTTTCAATGACCTCGGTATAAATGTATCCGACACAGGATTCACTGATGTTGGCCAGGTCCTGACCACAGGCCAGGAATAATGCGGCAATACCATTTGCCAGGTGTCCGTTGGAACCAAGCACACCTGCAAGCTGAGAACCGGCTACCTGTCTTCTGTAAGCCGTGTCAATCTCCCTGGCGGTTGTTCGCAGGAACTTTGTGACAACCTCCTCCTTTATGCGTACTTCCGCTGTTACTGTTTTCCCCCTTCCTTGTATGGTATTGATTTGGGATGGTTTTTTGTCTACTGCCATGTTTTGTGGTTTCAGCCGTTACCTCCTGCAGCTTATTGAAATTATTTGATAGCCAGTCAACAAAGGTTTTAGCTTTGAATACACATTTTACCGATTACCGTTCACCGAACAATTGACATTGAAGCAACAACAGCGTTTTAAAAATCAGATAGATTCAATACAATAAAAATTTTCGCACTACAACATGTATTTTTTCATCTTATTCATTACGTTTGACATAACACATCATACAGTTTGTTAATTTTGCAATACATTTCGGTTTTTATATTGGATCTATCGATAAGCTAAATTCTACAGATTCATTCATTACGCGCGGTTTATTATGAGAGAAATAAGCAACTCATTATGGTATAAAGATGCGATCATTTATCAGTTACATGTCCGTTCATTTTATGATAGCACGGGTGATGGCATCGGTGATTTCAAAGGTTTGATCAGGAAACTCGATTACATCCAGAGCCTGGGTGTAAATACCATATGGTTGTTGCCTTTTTATCCCTCACCATTAAAGGATGGTGGGTATGACATTGCGGATTTTACCGGCATACATCAGGATTATGGCACGCTGGCTGATTTCAGGCGTTTTGTGACAGAGGCCCATAAACGCGGACTGCGAATTATTGCGGAGTTGGTGCTTAATCATACATCAAAAGACCACAAATGGTTTCAGCGAGCCAGACAGGCCAAGCCCGGAAGCGTGTTCCGTGATTACTATGTCTGGAGCGAGACTCCTGACAAGTTTCTGGATGCCCGCATTATCTTTCAGGATTTTGAGGTGTCTAACTGGACCTATGACCATGTTGCCGGCGCATATTACTGGCATCGCTTCTATTCGCACCAGCCTGATCTTAATTTTGATAGTCCGCGGGTGCAACAGGAAATTCTCCGGGTACTCGATTTCTGGTTTAAGATCGGTGTTGATGGTTTCAGACTGGATGCCGTGCCTTATCTTTTTGAGGAGGAAGGGACCAATTGTGAAAACCTGCCCCCAACACATACCTATTTAAAGAGTTTGCGTAAATATGTGGATGACAAATACGGGGATAAATTATTGCTGGCAGAGGCCAACCAATGGCCTGATGATGCTTCCGCCTATTTTGGTGATGGTGATGAGTGCCATATGGCCTTCCATTTTCCTGTGATGCCTCGCCTATATATGGCTCTTCGAATGGAGGACCGTTTTCCGGTGGTGGATATCCTGGAGCAGACACCCTCCATACCTGAGAATTGCCAGTGGGCTATCTTTTTAAGAAACCATGATGAGCTTACCCTGGAAATGGTGTCGGACGAGGAGCGTGACTATATGTACAGGGCTTTCGCAAAAGACCCGAAGAAGCGTGTGAATGTCGGTATTCGCCGCCGGTTGTTTCCGCTTCTGGGAGGGGACAGCCGAAGCATTGAGCTGCTGAATATTCTCCTGTTGTCGCTGCCGGGTACACCCGTGATATACTATGGTGATGAGATCGGCATGGGCGACAATTACTACCTTGGTGACCGGGATGGTGTGCGCACCCCCATGCAATGGTCGCCGGATAAAAATGCCGGTTTTTCACATGCCGACCCCCAGCAGCTGTTCCTGCCACTGGTGATCGACCCCCATTATCATTATACTTCGGTGAATGTAGAGAACCAGGAGAAAAATCCATCCTCCTTCCTTTGGTGGCAACGACGTGTGATTGCCAAAAGACGGCAATACCAGGCTTTTGGACGGGGCAGACTTCAGTTTATCAATACCAGCAATCCCAAGATTCTGGCTTTTGTCAGATCTTTTAACGAAGAGAAAATCCTGGTAGTGGTGAATCTTTCCCGCTATTCACAGCATGTTGAGCTTGATCTGTCTCAATTTGCCGGTTCGACACCTGTGGAAGCATTCAGCCGCAATGAGTTCCCGCTGATAACTGAAGAACCATGGTCCTTTTCCATGCAGTTTAAAAATTACTTCTGGTTCGAATTAAGAGCTCCGGGGAAAGAAGTACATCCTGTTCTCGATAAAGCCAAATCGCCAATCTGCATCCGGGGAGAAGAGTGGAACCGGATGGATGTGGATCTTCAGTATGCCGTCCGGGATCGTCTCTACGACTATTTGGTGCAAATCAAATGGTTCAAAGGAGATACCCGTAAATTGCGTAATATTAATGTGCTGGATGTGATCCCCCTGGCTGAGAAGAAATATACCCCATTTCTTGTTATCATCGAACTGGATCTTATTGAAGATAATAAATATATCTATCTGATGCCTATTTCACTGATATCGAATAATAAGGCAGAAGAGATCCGGGGAAAATATCCCCATTTCGTAATTGCACCGGTGGAAGTCGACCAGGAAGAGGGGATCATCTTTGACGGCTCAATTGACAGGACCCTGCACGAATCATTGTTTGATGTGATTCGCCGTCGATCCCAGATAAAAGGGATCAATGGAAACATCAGGGGAAAATCAGGTAGCCTTCTCAGAAAACAATATGATCCCGATGAGATGCTACATCCACATATGATCCCATCACGTCAGACGAATTCTTCCATTGTTTACGGTGACAGGTTTTTCCTGAGAATATACCGTAGCCCGCAGGAAGGTGAGAATCCGGATGTTGAAATTTTGAAGAACCTGACCCGTAAGACCGATTTTCAACACATGCCCGCCTATCTGGGGCGGCTCGATTATAGAAACCCGAATCTGGAAGATACTTCTGTCGCTGTCCTGCAGGAACTCATACCAAATGTAGGAAATGCCTGGGATATGACTCAGACTTCTATCGAGGGCTTTTTCGATAAGATTTTGACAGAAAAAATGGCTTATGACCAGATTGGCCAGATCGGAGAGGATGACATGGATGAACTGATCGGTTCATTTTACCTTGAGATGGTACAGAAGTTGGCTGTCCGGACAGCAGAAATGCACCAGGCGCTCGGCTCTATTGAAGAGCTGGCAGCATTTAAGCCGGAACCATTTTCGCTACTGTATCAGAAATCCCTGTATCAGGCTCTTCGTACCTACGTAAAACGTACTTTCCTGGCCATTGAAAAGGAGGCGGGAAATGTACCTGAGAGCAGCAGAGAGTTGCTATTTGCTATTCTTGGTGATCAGGATGTTTTCCTGAAAAATATGCGTCAGATTCTTGAATCTGGTAAATTGCCGGCAATAAAAACCCGCATCCATGGCAATTATAAGTTAGACAAGGTTTTATTTACAGGGAAAGATTTTAAGATCATCAACTTCGAGGGAGAATTGGAGCGTTCTCTGAGCGTACGGAAAATCAAGCATAGTCCCCTGAGAGATGTGGCCACTATGCTGCAGTCATTGCATTATGCTATTTATAAAGGATACTTTTTGAGAAAGGAATTTGTCCCTGTTGACAGCAATTACCTGCGCCCTTGCCTGGATCGTTGGTATCAAAAAGTATCAAAAACGTTTCTGAATGCCTATTGTCAACATCTTCAGGATAAAGCGATCATACCCGACGACAAGGATACCTTTGAAGACATGTTAAACCTGTATATGTTTGAAAAAGCTATTCAGGAGTTGCATAGTTTTGTTGACCATGAACCTGAATCCGCTGTTATACCGCTTAAAATTCTTCAAAAGCTTAAATAAGCCAGTACGTGATTATCTGTCGAAAGGTGTTCTTTCTTTAACAACACCTCATCTATAGGCCAGAGTTGCTTGTAAGCCATGCTTGCTATTCCGGAGGATGCTGGCATTTCCTGTCATGCCCGGGTAGTAGCTATGCTCTGACTATTCTGTCGGCAGATTTTTATAGAGAATAAAGTCGCGATGGGCTTTTAGCATGTTCACGGTATAGAGCAGCAGGTTCTTGGTTTCCGCCAGATGATTAAAATACAACAGGCTGTTCCTTGTGCCTGCTTCTCCTGACTGTATCATTTTTACCTGTTGTTTCTTTAAGTCTTGCAAATATGTAAGGATTTGCTTCTGGAAGTTAATAATGTTGGTCAACCGGGCGAAATCTTTTTCATCTATCAAATCCAGGATCGACTGAAGTAATTTGGTTACGGAAGCAGATAGCTGTTTGAGTTTTTCTGTTTGCTCGTTACTTAGTGGTGGATGGTGATTATCCAGATGCTCAGAAGCCGGTTCTGCCAGATAGGTGACGCAGTGAGCAATTTCTCTCAAATAGTCAAGGATCTGAATATAATAATGACTGCTGCTTATAGCGTCTTCTTCCAGTTTTTTTATGGTCCCATACGCATCAGCCTTGAGCTCTTTTGTTTTTAGATTCAGTGCCCGAATGTCTTTCAGGGTGGCATGCATCTGCTTCCTGTCTTCCGCAATCAGGTTTTTATTGATTTGATCATAGAGCTCTGCTGTCTTCTGGAGAGTCTCCCTGATGCTAAGCTCACAATTTGTCATGATGCTTTGGTTGTCCCACTGTAGTTTTTCCTTTTCTTCGTATTCCTGTCTCTTTTTGGTCCGTTTTTGATGATAGCGGTATGTTTTCACAATAATGGCAAAAGCACCTGTTATGGCAATAGCTGCTGCTATGACACCTCCTTTGCTGATTACTATGGCGATCAGGAAAGAGACGGTAAAAGCGGCAAACGCCGTAAAAAACCAACCGCCAATCACCGTTATAACGCCCGAGATACGATAAACGGCACTCTCCCGCCCCCAGGCCCTGTCAGAAAGCGACGTCCCCATGGCAACCATGAAGGTAACATAAGTGGTTGAAAGCGGCAGCGTGAGTGATGTTGCCAGGGCGATCAAACTGCTGGCTACCACCAGGTTTACAGAAGCCCTGACCTGGTCAAAGTAGGGCATGTCGCCTGGAGTCAGCTTTTTGCTTGCAGGCTCTGGTTTTGTGAAAACCCTGTTAAGACGTTTTAGAGCGCCCGGCGGCAGAAGCCAGATAAAAAAATTGTTGATCTCAAGCCCCATCCTGAGAATGTTCCGGGCCAGGGGTGAAGCCGAGAAACGTTCATAACCCTCGGATTGTCTGGCCAGGTCAATCTCTGTTTGCGTAACCGATTTTGCCTTTTTTGAGAATATCAGGGTTACTATCATGATCGCACCGGCGATGGTCAGAAAGATCGTAGGGGTCTGCACAGGTTCCAGTAGCGACTCCATGGTAAACGTTTCCGGATTCAGCGTTGGATCTTCTATAAAGAGCATATACGACTCCAGTCCGGCGAGGGGTACCCCTATGAAGTTTACCAGGTCATTCGATGCAAATGCCATGGCCAGCGCAAAAGTGCCGACAAGTATGATGATACGGAGAATATTGATCTTGAAAAGGATGATCAACAACTGAAATAAAACTGTCAGCCCGACAAAGGTGAATAGCATGAGCTTCCATGTGTTACTGCTGAGCCATGCCATAATATCCGGTGTCATAAAGGAAGCACCGCTGGCACCTTTTAAAATGAGGAAATAGATAATGGCCGAGATGGATAAACCGCCCCAGATGGAACCCAGATATACTATTTTTTGTTGGTATCTGAAGGTAAATAACAGGCGGGCAAAAAACATGACCAATGTGCCAACCGAAAACGATATAACCACAGAAAGCAATATAGCAGAGATAATACCCAGGGCACGGCCGGAGTTTATATAATCGCCAATAGCCTGCAAACCTTCGCCTGTCGATAATGTTTTTAATAATGCAACCGCCACAGCCGCTCCAAGTAGTTCGAATATAATGGATACGGTGGTTGATGTCTGTAACCCAAACGTATTAAATGCATCCAACAAAATCATGTCGGTGATCATCACCGCCAGGAAAATGATCATGATCTCGTTGAAATAAAACTTTTCCGGATTAAATATCCCGCTGCGTGCAACTTCCATCATGCCACTGCTGAAAATAGATCCCACCAGGACACCCAGCGCCGCAATGCTCATAATAACAAAAAAAGGTGCCACCCTGGCTCCGATGGATGAATTCAGGAAGTTAACGGCATCGTTGCCAACTCCAACGCTCAGGTCTGCTACCGCCAGAATGAGCAACGCAACAACAAAAAAGAGGTATACATAATCCATATTCAATAGCGTATTGATTTGATATATCAAAATTACACAGTATATGTTAAGCGAATGTGAAGTTACCGTTAAGAAGATGTTGTTCGTAAAGTGTGGAAATTTATCTACAATTTACCTCTCTTCCTCATTCCCATAAGAAATTTATTGGTTATTCGCTTGAAATAAGCTATTTTTATGATGCGTTTACAGATTTTTGTAATAATGGCATCAATTATGCAAATCATGTTTACCATCATATATAAACATGTAATACTATGAAAGATAATCCGAGAGCCTTGATCCCGGCTGATTTAGACGCCCTTGTTTTTGATATGGATGGGGTTGTTACAAATACACGATCTACCCATGAACAGGCATGGAAGAAACTCTTTGATACCTTCCTGAAGAAAAACGGAAAGGAAGAGATGCAGCCTGATGATTATGGCCGTTACCTGGACGGTAAGCCGCGTTATGAGGGTGTAAAAAGCTTTCTTCAGGCGCGGCAGATCGATTTACCATACGGAAAAACAGATGATCCACCCGGGGAGGACACCGTTTGTGCCCTGGGAAACAGAAAAAATGAACTATTTAACACCCTGATCGAGAAAGAAGGGGCAGAGCGCTATCCGGATGCAGTAGCGAAAATCGAAAAATGGCGCAAAATGGGCATGAAAACGGCAATCGTTTCCTCCAGCAAAAATTGTGAGAAAATTATTGCCCATGCCGGTGTGGCCCATCTGTTTGACGTCAGGGTAGATGGTGTTATATCTGAGGAACGCAACCTGACAGGCAAACCGCATCCGGATATCTTTCTGGAAGCTGCCCGCGAGCTTGGAGCACGCCCGGAGAAAAGTATTGTCTTCGAAGATGCAATATCCGGGGTGGAAGCAGGACAAAAAGGCTTTTTTGGCCTGGTAGCCGGTGTTGCACGCTTCGAAAACCGGGACGCACTGCTTCAGCATGGTGCCGATATTACCTTTACTACCTTTGAGGATTTCAATCTCTTTGAAGATGAAAGCCTGGCTGGTTATTTTAAGCCCTCACGGCCCATGGTATTTTCAAAAGAAGCAGATCTTTTCGATAAGTTCGCCTCCTGCAAGCCGGTTTTCTTTCTGGATTATGACGGTACCCTTACTCCCATTGTAAACAAGCCCGAAGATGCGGTTTTATCTGACAGTATGCGCGATACCCTTGCAAAGCTGGCAGAATTGTTTACCGTGGCCATTGTTACCGGTAGGGACGTGGAAGATGTGCAACAACTTGTCGGACTTGACAACCTGATCTATTCGGGTAGTCACGGCTATATCACCACTGGTCCGGATGGCATGTATATGGAACACGAGCGGTCGGATGAAATTATCGCCCTGCTGGATATAGTGGAGAAGGACCTTCATGATTTAATGAATAACCGTGTCGAAGGTATCCAGGTTGAGCGGAAACGTTATGCCATTGCCGTGCACTATAGAAATGCAGACCAAAAAGATGTGCCATTTGTCTATCAGGTTGTCGATAAGCTGCTTGAACGGCATGACGGACTTAAAACCGGTGAAGGGAAGAAGATCGTGGAGGTGAAGCCGGATATTGACTGGCATAAGGGGAAAGCAGTACGCTGGATCATGGATAAGCTGGGGGTGAGTGATAATCCCGACTTGTTGCCACTGTTTATCGGTGACGACGTAACAGACGAAGATGCTTTTAAGGCTTTGTCGGACAACGGGATCGGTATCCTCGTGGAGAACCATGGACAGCAGACGACTGCTGCCTATAGTTTAAAAAATGTGTTTCAGGTTGAACAGTTTTTCAATACGATTATTGATATGTACAGCTAGTTTTTTCGAAGAACCGATCGAAAACGTTCAGAAACCGTTTCGAAAAAAGATATTTAGTTATTGAGATTATGGATAAAACGTGGTATGTAGAGTATGAAAAATGGGATGAGAACTTACATCCCCTTAGGGAAGCATTATGCACACTGGGAAATGGCTTTTTTGCCACCCGTGGTGCCCTGGAAATGGAAAAGGATAACGAATACAACTATCCGGGGACATACCTGGCCGGTGGCTACAACCGGATGAAGTCAAACGTGAAGGACCGTACAGTCGAAAACGAGGATTTGGTTAACTGGCCAAACTGGTTGCTCCTGACATTCAAAATAGGCAGCAATCCCTGGTTTCAGCTTAAAGATATGGAGATTCTGGGGTTTATCACATCCCTGAACATGAAGGAAGGTATTCTGGAACGTAAGATGCGCTTTAAGGATCCGCAGGGTTGTATCACGACCATTATCAGCCGGCGTATTGTAAGCCTGGCAGATTACCATGTCGCCGGCATCGAATGGACTTTTATTCCGGAGAACTGGGAAGGCCGGCTGACTATCCGATCAGGAATTGACGGCAACCTGATCAATAACAATGTGGCGCGCTACAGCGATCTGAACCAGGATCACATCGAAGTAACAGATAAGGGAAAGCTCGACAATTTGGGTATCTTTCTTTCCAGCCGTACAAAGCAATCGGATATTCGGATGACGCAGGCAGCCATGACGCATTTTTACGTGCACCAGGAGAATCTGGGTCTTCAGCCCAAGGTAGTTCATCTCAAAGACAGTATCGCCGCTGACTATTCCCTGGATTGCCGAAAACTGGAGCCCATCCGGATCGAGAAGCAGGTTGCCCTATATACCTCGCGCGATGTTGCCATTAGTGATCCTTTCACAGAGGCGCAAACAAAAATCTCCAGGCTGGGCACCTTTGCCGGTATAGCTGCTAAACAGAAGAAGGCCTGGGACAGGATCTGGAATTATAATGATATGGTGCTTGATTCCTCTGAAACGGATCAGATGGTGTTGCGCCTGCATATTTTCCATCTGTATCAGACGGTTTCGGGAAACAGTATGGATTACGATGTTGGTGTGCCTGCCAGGGGTTGGCACGGCGAAGGGTATCGAGGACATATTTTCTGGGATGAGTTGTACATCCTCCCGTTTATAAACCTTCATTACCCCCAGCTCTCAAGGTCGCTGCAGATGTACCGCTATCGTCGTTTGGGTGAAGCCTATGAGGCAGCCCGGGAAAAAGGGAAACGCGGTGCGCTATTCCCCTGGCAAAGCGGAAGCAATGGCCGGGAAGAGACCCAAAAACTGCATCTGAACCCGAAATCGGGTCGCTGGCTGCCGGATGTATCGCATTTGCAATACCATATCAACATCGCCATACCCTATAACGTATGGCATTATTATCAAAGTACCGGCGACATGGATTTCCTGGCGTCATTCGGTGCTGAAATGATCTTTGCCACCGCCCTCTTCTGGTCGGATATGGCAATTTACAACCCAAAGCGGGATCGTTACGAGATTCATAAAGTCATGGGGCCGGATGAATACCATACCCATTATCCGGGGATCGAAGAGCCCGGGTTGAACAATAATACCTACACCAATGTGATGGCTGTTTGGGTCATTCAGCAGGCACTGAACCTGCTTGAGCTGCTGGATGACATGTGTTGTTATGAGCTTGCCGATAAAATGGGTATTACAAAAGAAGATATAGAGAAATGGAACAAGCTTACAGAACGGATGTTTGTGCCATTTCACGAAACAGATATTATTTCGCAGTTTGAAGGGTATGAGGCCCTGGAAGAGCTGGATTGGGAGCATTATCGAAAACACCATGGCGATGCTTTCCGCCTCGACCGTATCCTGGAAAGCGAAGGGGATACCCCCAACCGGTATAAGGCCAGCAAACAGGCCGATGTGCTGATGCTGTTCTACCTGTTTTCGTATGAAGAGCTACTTACGCTTTTCAAAAAACTTGGGTATAACTTTGAACCCGATATCATCCCCAAAAACATTGCCTATTATTCAAAACGAACATCTCATGGTTCTACCCTGAGCCAGGTTATTCATGCATGGGTGTATGCCCGGTCAAATCGTTCCCGCTCATGGAAACGTTTTAAAACTGCCCTGATGAGCGATTTTAAGGACATTCAGGGAGGGACAACCCACGAAGGCATACATCTGGGTGCAATGGCAGGAACCATGGATCTTATCCAACGTTGCTATTCAGGGCTGGAAATACGGGATGACGTATTGTGGTTCAACCCGATGCTACCCGAAGATATCAACCATATGGCCTTTTATGTTCGTTACCGGAGCCACTGGATCAAACTGGATATCACTCATAAAAAAATATCGGTTACATTCTGCAAGGGATGGGCGAATCCGGTCTATATCGGGGTAAAAGGAAAGAAATATTTTTTTAAGACAGATGAGCAGAAGGAGTTTTCATTGCAATAATGGTATTATAAATTAAATACAACAACAATATGAGGTTACTGATAGTTTCCAACCGATTGCCTGTATCCGTCAGTAAAGAGAACGGATCCTTTGTTACCGCGAAAAGTGCCGGAGGCCTGGTGTCCGGATTAAGTGACTTTTTGCAAAATTTGGGTAAGGATACGTCTGAAATAACAGATTACCTGTGGCTCGGATGGCCCGGCATGAGCATTGATAAACCGGATGAAGACAATGTTCGGGCAAAGGTCAAAGAAGAGTTTAGGGCAGAACCCGTGTTTTTTTCCAAGGAGTTGATGGATAAGGTGTACCTGGGCTTTTGCAACAAAACCATCTGGCCGCTGTTTCATTATTTCCCGAATTTTGCCAGGTTTAACCTGGAGTACTGGCATGAATACCAGCGGATGAATGAGATTTTCCGGGATGAGCTGCTGAAAACCATTCAGCCTGACGATATTATTTGGGTACATGATTATCATTTGATGCTTTTACCAGCCCTGTTGCGGGAGAAGGTCACTAACCCTATTGGGTTTTTCCTGCATATTCCGTTCCCTACTTATGAAATGTACCGGATGTTGCATAAGGATAGCCGGGCAGAGATCCTGAGAGGCTTATTGGGTGCTGATATGCTTGGGTTTCATACCCATGATTATGCGCAGTATTTCCTGAGGTGTGTATTACGTATTCTGGGTCTTGATAATCACATGGGACGAATTGAAATGCCTTCTCATACGGTCGAAGTGGACACGTTTCCGATGGGGATCGATTTTGACAAATTCCATACGATGGATGTATCACCCTACAAGGAAGATAAACCTGCTCCCGGTGAGCCCAGGATTATTCTCTCGGTCGATCGCCAGGATTATTCCAAAGGTATTGTCAACAGGCTGTATGGTTTCGAGGAGTTTCTGAAGCAACACCCGGAATGGCATGGCAAGGTCTCTATGAATATGATTGTAGTGCCATCGCGAACAACCGTTGGTGCCTACCGGAAAATCAAAAGTCAGCTTGATGAGCTTGTTGGTCATATCAATGGAGCATATGGAAGCATGTCGTGGATGCCGGTTATATATCAGTACACTTCATTGCCTCACAAGGAGTTGATTGCCCAATACAGGATGAGTGATGCAGCCTTGCTGACACCGTTGCGAGACGGCATGAATCTTGTCGCCAAAGAGTATATTGCTTCCCTGAAAGATCAGAAGGGTGTCCTGATCCTGAGCGAGTTTACCGGTGCTGCCAAAGAGCTTAGTGAAGCTGTTGTGATCAATCCCAATAATATTCATGAGATCGCCGAGGCCATCCATGAAGCCCTGATCATCCCGGAAAAGGATCAGATATGGGGAAACACAATTATGCAGCGGCGCTTGCAACGGTATAATGTGACCAAGTGGGCCACTGATTTTGTTGATAATTTGCTGAAAACCAGTCGGACAGCCAAAGATTCTGTTATTCGGAAGCTCTTTAATGATGGTCTGAAGGAACAAATGTTAGATGATTATCAGCGAGCAAAGAAACGCATCATTATTGTTAATTACGATGGTACGCTGGTGCCTTTTAGCAAATACCCTGCATCGGCTGAGCCTTCCGAGTCCTTGTTGAAATTGCTGGATGAGCTGGATGCCCGGCAGAAAACGGACATGGTAATTATCAGTGGCCGGGGCAAAGATGAGTTAGATGAATGGTTGGGCGATTTGTCCGTAAATATTACTGCCGAACACGGTTCCTGGATCAGGCAGGCAGGCGAAAAGGAGTGGCGCCTGCTAAAACCGCTTTCATCAGAGTGGAAAGATGAGGTCATGCCTATCCTGGAGATGTACACCGACCGTTTGCCCGGTTCCTTTATTCAGGAACGTGATTACTCTGTAGCTTGGTATTATCACAAGGCCGACGTGGAACAGGCTTCGCTTCTGGTTAAGGAGGTTAACGACCATCTGCTGTCGATCACCTCCAACATTAATGCGCAGGTTATCCATGGCAGCAAGGTGATAGAAGTCAGTAATGCCGGGATCAACAAAGGTGAACTGGCCATGCACTGGTTGTCACGAAAATCCTATGATTTTGTGTTGGCTATCGGTGCCGGTTGGTCGGATGAGCTTCTGTTTCAGACGCTGCCCGAACATGCCTGGTCTATCAAAGTGGGCGGTTCACAAACCTCGGCAGGTTACTTTATCAGAGAACAAAGTGAGGCAATTTCCCTGTTGGAAAAGCTGAATCAGGAATAAGCGGGTGCAGCGGTCATGCAGATTCTTTTCAGACGGATTATTTGACATATACCGTTTTGATGTTGGTAAATTCGCGGATTCCCAGATAGGAAAGTTCACGTCCGTAACCGCTATGTGCGATGCCTCCAAACGGCAGGCGCGGGTCTGATTTTACGAAATCATTGACAAAGCAACTCCCTGCGTGCAGGGATTTTTCGGCAAGGGCCTGTCCATGGTCCTTGTCATCGGTAAAAACAGCTGCTCCCAGCCCGAAGTCAGTATCATTGGCGATCCGAATGGCATCTGCTTCATTTTGGGCTTCAATAATAGCAGCTACGGGTCCGAAGACCTCTTCGTCGTAAGCCGGCATGCCGGGTTTAACGTTGGTCAGAACCGTTGCGGGGTACCAGGCGCCTTTGTCGTCCGGTATATAGCCTCCCAGCAGGCATTTAGCGCCCTTTTCAATGCTGTTTGTTACCTGCTTGTGTACTTCGTCCCTGAGCGAAAGACTTGCCTGGGGCCCCAGTATAGTATCTTCATGCATGGGGTTGCCCATTTGCTTTGTTTTCATGACTTCCGTAAATCCTTCCTCAAATTGCTGACAGATGGATTTTACTGCAATAAAACGTTTGGCGGCGATACAACTTTGTCCGCTATTGATAAGGCGGCTGTTGACACAATGCGCAATGGCCGCATCCAGGTCGGCATCCTCCAGAATAACATAAGGGTCGCTGCCGCCCAGCTCCAGAACGGTTTTTTTGAGCATTTCGCCGGCTTTTGCCGCAATAGATCGTCCGGCCGGAACGCTGCCGGTCAGGGTAACAGCCTTTACATATGGGTGTTCAATGATCTTACCCACTTCCTTTCCGGGCACTTTTAATACGCTGAAAAGGGATTCCGGGAATCCGGCTTTTTGGAATACAGAAGCAATCGCCAGCGCACAGCCAGTTACGTTGGAGGCATGTTTTAAAAGTGCTCCGTTGCCTGACATCAATGCCGGTGCGGCAAACCGAAATACCTGCCAGAAAGGGAAGTTCCATGGCATGACGGCCAATACAACCCCTAGCGGACGGTAAGCGATGTAGCTGTTGCTGGCCTCGGTAGCAATAAACTCATTGCTTAAAAAACCTTCCGCTTTATCAGCATAGTACTGACATACCCTGGCGCACTTTTCAACTTCTGCCCTGGATTGCACGATGGGTTTTCCCATCTCTAATGTTATCAGGTAGGCGTAAATTTCCAGGTTGTCACGCAAAAAAGCGGCAGCCCGGTGCATCAATTTTGAACGTTCAGAGATCCCCTGTTGCGTCCATTGTTGTTGGGCTGAAGCTGTGTCCTCTATGATCTTATTTATCTCGCTGGGTGTATGTTCCGGATAGCGCTCAATAGGTTCTCCCGTAACCGGATTTACTGATTCAGGCATAAATGGGTATGATTTTCAGTTTGTAAATGGCTTTGAAACAAAGAGTTGATTGGTAATTCATGAACAGCAACTTCGTAGGTTTACAACCAATCATGTGTTGTCCTTTCCGATACAAATGTAATGAAAATCGATCTTCAGGCCGAATGTATCTGTAATGTCAAACTCCCTGACCAGCATTGAGTCTAATGCCGGCAGATGGTGGTAAACAGTTATCCGGCACGGTTCATAAACCCAAATACCAAATGTCCGGGTACGAATGGTCAGAAACTATGAAAGGAACTGTTCCGGGTCATTATACGATGTATAAAATATGTCCTGTCGGTTCCGGCTATACCCGGAACAGTTCCATCACAACTAAAAGTGTATCTCTCTGAACCACTTTATACTATAGAATGGGATAAAAAACCTTGCAAGCGGCACGTCTTCCTTGTCTCTTTTGCTTTTTAGACGGTAATAATCCGTCAATGGTCTGTAAATTAACGCATAGACAATGATTCCGATGGCAAACCCCGTGGAATAACCTTCTATCGCAAGGTATAACAATAGCACAAGGGGCAGAATGATGATCAGATAAAACAGTAATGTGTTTTTCATGGTCCTTGATTTTGGTTAATATGGCATATTGGCTCCGGCACAATAGCCTGCTATGGCTGCACCGGTTGCCGGAATGAATGCAGTTTGTACCCAGGCCCACACAGACACCCAGCCGTTATTCGTGTAGGTATCTGTTATACAATCCATGGTATCCTGGCCCCATGATTTTGTACCTCCCTGATTATTGTTAAAAACAAATGTTTCATCCTGCTCATCGAAAGTGATACTAACGACGGGATTACCATACATATCGTAATGATGAATGATTTTTTCTTCACCGGCTGCCTGTTCCGTTCCGATGATCATGGCTCCTGTTATATCGCCTTCATCAACGGCAAAGCTTAGTCCGTATTCGATATCCCCATCTTTCCCGGTGCTTATCTGATTGGCGACAATGGTAGTGTCGGAGTGATTGTCGATGTAGCTTACCTTCAGGTTGGTGAAATCAAATGTTACATTATGGAATTCATGAGCATTCTTTGACCCGAGTAAGCCTTGTTTTTCTTTTTGCCATTTTTCAACCTGGTCCTTGAGGTTTTGATCGAGGAGATTTTCGATGATCAGCTTCCCTTCCGGCTGTTCGTCAAGGGAGGTGGAAATGTCCGCTTTATCGCATCCGGAAAAAATGCCTAAAGCGACAACAAATGCAGCCACTGCTAACAACCTTCTTTTTACGTCTTTCATATCTGGCAGAGTTTAATGTTGACGCCTACTCCTGTTTTTAAGGTCTTTTTTCAGCATGTTCCGACCCTGCATGCATTAAAAAACGATCGTTCAGGGTCAAAATTAAATAAAAGAAGGCTAAAAAGCGATTAAAAATAGCAAAATGAAGTTAGAAAGAACCAAAAACCACATGAGCGTGTAAAATGACCTTGTGCATTATCCAAGCCGGATGTAGATGTTACGATCAGGTTATTTCGAAAAATGGCTAATGCTGAACCATTGCCTGGGGTCTGTATAGATGGCATTGGTTTCTAATCCGCCTGTCCGGGCCAGTGAGTCAATATGTTGCCGGTTGAATTTATGTGAGTTTTCGGTATGGATGGTTTCTTCGTTGGAGAGATCTATGCGTTGACCATTGAATCTGCAGTGAATGTGCATGGGTTGTTTGGCCTGCAGATGCATCTCTATTCTGTGCAGGCTGGTGTTGTAGAATGCGATGTGGTTAAATAGTTCCGGTTTGAAGTTGGCATCAAGCAGGTTGTTTGTGACATTCAGGACATTTTTGTTGAACTGCGCGGTTACTTGTTGGGAGTCATTATAGGCCTTTTCCAAAACCGCGCTGTCTTTTACCATATCCAGGCCAAGCAGCAGGTGGTCTCCCTTATTCATAATGCTGCCCAGTTGTCTTATGAAATAGTCCCTGTTGCCGGGCTCCAGGTTACCCAAAGTACTACCGAAAAAACAAAACAAACGGTTCTTTATGTCCGGCAGGATGTCCGTCTGTCTGATAAAGTCTGCAACCAGACCATGGATCTCCAGTGTTGGGAAGTTGTTAATCAGTTCATTGGCTGCGCTATTGATGGCGGCATGGCTGATATCGACCGGGAAATAGTGTGTGCGACTCAGTTCGTCCTCAGATAATTGGCTAAGCAGAAGGCTGATCTTGGAGCTGTCGCCGCTTCCCAGCTCTATAATATTCAGTTTATCGGTATTCAGTTTATCGGCGTCGACAGAAAGCTTTTCCCATAATGTTGCTAAAATCTGTTTCTCTGTGCGCGACGGATAATACTCCGGAAGCGCTGTAATTTTTTCAAACAGGTGGGATCCCTTGTCATCATAAAAAAATTTACTGGATATATATTTTGGGTTAGCTTGCAGACCCTCCAGCAGTTCTTTGCGCATGGCCGGCAGGCCAATTTTCTGCAAGTGATCGGATATACTGATTCTTTCCCGGACTTTTGCCTCTTTCTTTTGTGATGCCATTTGTAAGATGTGTGGTTTCCTGCTTGTTTTGTTTGGCTGCAGATAGAAAAACTATTCCGGCTCACCGGTTTCATAATGGTTTTCCGGGTCATTGCTCCATTCAAACCATCCACCGTCAAAGACAGATACTTTTGGCCAACCCATCAGCCAGGCATTGAAGAAGGCTTCACTACCCCGCCAGCCTGTCCCGCAGTAAAAGGCCAGGTGCTTGTCAGGATTGATACCGGCTTCTTCCCAGAGCGCCGCGATCTCATGAAATTCCCTGGTCGTAAAGTCAAGGTTACGGTAAGTTTCCATGTGGTAGGCATCGCTGCCGGCATGTACGAAAATGGCTCCGGGGATACGCCCTTTTTTCTCAATATAGTTGTAGCCACTGACCTCTCCTGTATATTCCGGCCAGCTTCTGACACAAACAAGGTCTGCCTGGTCGGATGCCAGCATTTGCCGGGCTTCCCGAAGGTCAACGGCAAGCTCCGGATGCGCCGGAATTGTTCCGCCAAAGCTGGTTACCGGTATTTTTTCAATATCGTTGTAGTGGATATCATACCCGGCTGCTTCCCATGCGTGAAAACCGCCATTCAGCACCCGGACATCCTTAACACCGGCATAAAGCATGATGAAGGCACAACGGATCGCACCGAGATGACCTGCAGAACTGCCCGGGTATTCATCGTTGTTATCGGGGCTCATGAATGTTCCATATAAAATCACAGTTGTATCAGCCGTAATGCCATGTTCCAACAGGGTCTTCTGTAACTCCTCAGGTGATCGCCGGTTCCAGGTCTCTGTGGATTCAAGTTTATTGGTATCGAGATCTATAGCTCCTGGAATATGACCCGCGAGATAGGCATCCGGGTTGCGGTAATGCGCATGGCAGATGACAGTCTTTCCACCTGGATGCTCAGGAGGTGTTTTTCCGTCCACCACATTTTTTACCCAACCGGCCGGTACAAGATGGCGGTACCGCGGCAATTGCTCCATGGGGTTTTGCATGTCCGGAACCCATTCATCCGGGAAGTGATTATAGAGGGAAACCTTATCGTAACCTGCTCCGGTGAAGCGCTTCGCCACCTTGATGGCCTGATCAGGGGTGTATCCATAAAGGATAATATGGTGTGCAGGTAAAATCTGTTTGTTGCGTACAATCTCAATCCAGTCAATAAGTTCAGCCCAGTCTGCTGAAAGTGATTTGGCACCGGCAATATGGCCGCCCCGCCTTTCACCTTCCAGTTGCCAGCCATTGTAAGCATCCACTGGCCTTACATCAAGAAGTCGTGTATTATCGCTGGTAACCATTTCTTTCAGCTGCTGTGTAGTAACCTCAGGATAATGCTTCATAGTGTAGTGTTTAGTATATGGAAACAAATGGTTTTTGATGTATAAGCACTACAACGAATATATGGCAATTTTGTAAAACCATGGATAATTTGTATATTTATTATCCAGAATATAAACCTTAAAAACCTTGTATCATGGCTATTACAAAAGTGTGGATTGACGACGATTGTACAGCATGCGAACTGTGTGTGGATATTTGTCCGGATGTGTTTGAGCTGCCCGATGATATTGCAAAAGTAAAAGAAGGAGCGAATTTCGCTGATCACGAAGATTGCATCAAAGAGGCTGCCGAAAGCTGTCCGGTGGAAGTAATTCACTATGAGGAAGACTAGGGCTTACTCCTCATGGTCGTGGTCATGATCGTGGTCGTGGTCATGATGTTCTTCATGATACTCCACCGCCTCTTCATAGGTTTTGTTAACGGTTCCTGCAGGATGTTCGGCCGGGGTATAGATGGTGTATAGTTTTAGCTCTGTATCCCCGGTGTTTTCCACATGATGCCAGTATCCGTCGGGGATGAAGATGGCCCAGTCGTCGGTGACATGCTCATCGAAGTAAAGATTATCACGGGCATCACCCATCCTTACGCGGGCTTCTCCCTGTTCAATCCTGATAAACTGATCCAGCCCGGGATGTACTTCCATGTCAATTTCTTCACCCGGTTTTAACGACATCAATATCATCTGCATCTTGTTGCCTGTCCAGCGGGTGTTGCGATAATGGTCGTTTTCCAGGGTGGCTTCTTCGATATCAAGTACCCAGGGCTCTTTGCCCATATCGTCTTCATGATCGCCTTTTTCATCATGGTGATCACGCGCCGCTTTGGGGAAGGTTTCAGGTTCTGATTCGGTGAATCCGGTTATCAGTGCAAGCGCTAAAACACCTGCCGCCGGAAACATAATAACTTTTCTCAAGATTGATGATTTTTTCATGGTTGACAATTTTTTGTGGTTTATGGTTTTTTTATACACATTCAACATATTATTGAAGAAAATGTTTGAGCAACCGGTTTTATTTGATAAATCAATGATTGTAAAAGCATTAGCTTTGTAAGTACTGACGACAAATTTTAAAAAAAGTAAATGGATTCTATGTTGTTTATATTTAGGATACTTGAAAAATTGCTGATCGTCTATTTTGTCCTGTATCTATTAATAGATATAAGTCTATTCATTTATTCATTTATCGTTTTTACAAGGAAGCGATGGTTATCAACGGCCGAGATCAAAGAATCTGACTGGTCTGAACACCCTGTTTCCATTATCGTACCTGCCCACAATGAGGCGGTTTCCATTATTCATTGTACGGAGATGCTTCTCCGACTGGATTATTCCCGGTATGAAGTAATTGTTGTGAATGATGGTTCTTCAGACAAAACCCTTGACCATCTGCTCCGTCATTTTAATACAACAAACATAGATCCCCCATCCGGGCGTTTGGCATTAACCACCGAGCGGGTTCGGCAAATCTATGTGGCTGCTAACCACTCGTTAACCATCCTTGATAAGGAAAATGGCGGGAAAGCTGATGCTATCAATGCCGGAATCAATGTCGCCAAAGGTCGATATGTTTGCACCATAGATGCGGACTCTATTCTGGATAACCAGGCACTAAAGTATGTGGTGAAACCGTTTATTGATGATCAGCGCACGATGGTTACCGGCGGACAGCTTGCTCCTTCCAATGATATGGTTCTGGAAAACAACCAGGTGGTGAGTGCCCGGACGCCAACCAATATCTGGGTGCTCTGGCAAATTATTGAATACATTAAATCTTTTATGGTATCACGCATCGGGCTTAGCCGGATAAACGGACTTCTCATCATGTCAGGGGCATTTGCCATGTTCCGGCGTGATGAATTGTTGCAAGTCGGTGGATTTTTGAGTTACAAAAATGACCATCCGTTTATCAAAGAAAATCTGGGTGCCGGTAAACAGACGTTGTGTGAGGATATGGAAATCGTGGTACGCCTCTTTAAATTCAGGTACCAGCAAAAGAAAAAGGCAAAAGCCGTATTCCTTCCGGGGCCGGTTTGCTGGACCGAAGTGCCGGAAAATGGTTCAAGCCTTTTCAAACAACGTGAGCGTTGGCATCAGGGGCTTGTGGAGACCCTCATGATGCACAGGTCCATGATTTTTGAGCCCGGATATAAGGCTACAGGCATGATAGGGATGCCCTACTATATGTTTTTTGAAATGCTCGCCCCGTTAATCAAAGTCACCGCCCTGTTTTTTATCATTGTGGCGGCTTACCTTAACCTGCTAAACGTTCAATGGTTGCTTTTGCTGATCATTGTTATTATGCTGTTAACAGCTATTATTTCCGGGGGCATCACAGCCATTGTAGAGTTTTGGAGTAGTGGGCAGTCAAAAACGAACAGGGATACCCTGCGATATAAAAATAGCAAAGAATGGAGTATGCTTATTTTGGCCGGTATTGTCGGCGAATTTACGTATTCCTTTTTTAAATTTGCTGCCCAGCTAAAAGGGATGTTTAATTTTGTCAGGAAAAAAAGTGCCTGGAAAAGGTTTGACCGGAAGGGCATAAAAGATGTTTCTCAAAGGGCTAAATAAGAGGGGATTCTGGATGATTGGTTTATCACGACAACGCATTTTTTGTTTTTTGGAGGTTGTAAAGAATTGCCGGAGAATCATGTTGTTTCTGATGATGGTGGTCATTATGACTGCTGTTACCGGGCAGGACAAAGAGGAGTTGCGTGAAGCCGGCTACCGGGCTATGGAGGAAGGCAATATTGCAGAGGCAATCAGTAAGTATCGCGCCGTTCTTGAAGTTGACAGTACTGATTACGATGCCAGGCTTGCGCTTGGACGGTTGTATCGCAGAGCAGGAGAATGTGATTCGGCGCTTCATTTCTTTGAGATGATGTTCAGGAATGATTCAACAGATGTGGAAGCATTACATGGTATGGCCAATTGTTATATGGATGAGGGTAAAATGGGAGAGGCTGTTAATCATGCTGAGAAAGCTGTAAAACTTATGCCCGAGCATGTTCCTTCATACCTCTTGTTAGCAAAGGCTTTAAGCTTTGACGGACAAATCGATGAGGCCATTGCTGTCTACCAGCAGGCTAACCAGGCCGACAATACCTGGGCTGAAGTATGGGCTGGTCTGGGAAGGATGTATTACTGGAAATCCAGGCCCTTTACCGCCAAAGGGTATTATGAAAAAGCGGTTTCGCTCGACCCGGAGAATAGCAGCATCCAGGCAGAATTTAAGGACGTAAAACAGGCGTTACAATATACTACGCAGGTGAGGTATCAGTATGTGCAGGAGAAGGAAAAGCATTACCAGATCGATGCTCGTATCCAGCGCTACAGTGCCCGGAAACGTCTGAGCGACCGGTTTCGCCTTTCATTGCATTTTCTGCTTGATCACTCAACACGTGTTTATACAGAATCGGAAAGGCCGGATACGACACGCTGGTATGACAATACACGTCTTAACTTGTCCTATGTAAGCGAAAGCCATGTTCTGAGCCTCTATGGAGGTGGCAGCGTAAGCGACAATCATGTAACATCATACGGGGTAAGCTGGCGGTTCAAAACCCGGCTCGGGGATGTTGGAATCGAAAATATCCTCAACGGAGGGTATTCCTATTTTTATTATTGGAACCAGGTTGGCCGTACAACCATTTCCGATCAACTGACCCTGACATACGCCAGCATGTTACTCAACCTTGAATACAACAGCGGCACCATTGATGCGAAACCTGTTCAACAGTATCGCACCGATGATCCACATATCGGTGAAAACCCATTCGCCTCTTACAGGGCTTCACTGGGCCGTAAGATTGTCCAATCGCCCGATATCACGATCAGTGTTGTCCATTCTTATTATGATTATACCTATTATTCGCCAGAATATTATACACCTGAGGAACGTTTATTAACAGGTCTTTCGATGTCGTTTTACCATCGCTTTCATCCGTTTTATGTGTATGGCATGATTAATGGAAATATGGGATCGGAGAAATATTATTACCGTGAAGAGCAGGAGAATGGGTCAGCGGTGGAAGTCAGTGGAAGCATTGATGCCGATAACTGGTCGGTATCGCTGGAAGCTGGCTATGAGAAGGGGCCTTTTTCGGTTGCCATAGGGGGCAGCCATTTCAATAACCCATATTATCAGAACATGGCAGCCTTTGTTGCTTTATCCGCAAGGTTTTAGGGATCAGTATAAACTTTTGCCATGTTTCCCGCAGGTAACAATGCAGACAGGAAGTGCAGCTTTTCGATGATTTTCGATAAAGCTGATCTGCGAAAACCGGTGAGACCGTGCGCATCATCAGAAAGAGACAACAATGAAAATTAAATTTGTAATCATCCTGTTGCTGCTGGGGTTGTTGGCATATGTCATATACCTGATGATGCAGCATGAGACCACTATCCGCGAGGAACGTGTGACAACCGAGGTGCTGGAGGATGACACCGGACCGTTGATGGAGAAATTACCAGATGAGCAGTTGCGGCATATGGCTTCCGAATCCGATTATTATTTCCGGACCGCAGGTGATTACATGGAGAAACTGACCTATGGATACCGGATGTCTGATCCCGGTTGGGACCCTTTCCTGGTCAAGGGGGTGAATATGGGCGTGGCCCTGCCCGGAAAGTTTCCGGCGGAATTTGCCATGACCTATGATGCCTACATGGACTGGTTCATAAAGGTTGGTGAGATGAACGCCAATTCCATCCGTGTCTACACCATTCTGCCACCCGAGTTTTATGAAGCTTTTTCACAATATAACCTGAACAATCAGGATAACCCTATCTATTTGTTTCATGGGGTATGGGCAACGGTACCCGAGGAAGACGATTACATGGATGCGGATTATACCAGGTCATTTAAGGAGGAGATCATCGATGTAATTGATGTACTTCACGGAAATGCAATGCTTGAGCCTGAGACAGGTAAAGCTTCCGGTGTGTATGCGGTTGATGTTTCCCGGTATGTAGGCGGAATCATGTTTGGTCGTGAGTGGGAACCCAATGCTGTAACGCTGACGAATCAAAATCATGATGTAAATCATTATTATGGTGATTTTGTTTCTATGCCACAAGGCATACCTATGGAAGTTTGGTTGGCTGAAATCCTTGATTTTACTGTTTTGTATGAAACCCAGACCTACCAGATGCAGCATCCTGTCTCCTTCGTCAACTGGCTGCCACTCGATCCAATGTTTCACAATACAGAGTTCATTGAAAGCGATAAAGTCCAGGAGTATGATAACGACCTTGAGTCTGTTTCCTTCAATAAATTTCACAGCCATGAGACCTTTATTCCGGGCATCTATGCTTCTTATCATGCCTACCCCTATTATCCGGATTATGTTTATCTGAAAGATGAATATGCCAATAGCAGGAACAGGGCAGGTAAGCCGGATAATTATTATGGATACCTTACGGATTTAAAAGCGCAGTATGAAGGAATGCCGCTCATTATTGCTGAATACGGTGTTCCCAGCAGTCGTGGCAATAGCCATGTCACCCCCTTCGGTTTTGACCAGGGTGGTCACAGTGAAGCTGAGCAGGCCGGGATTTCCACGGTTTTAACCCGAGATATTTTTGATGCCGGTTGTGCCGGAGCACTTTATTTTGCCTGGGCCGATGAATGGTTCAAACATAACTGGCTGGTCATGGACTTTGAAATACCTTTTCACGACAGAAAGTATTGGCATAATATGGAAAACCCGGAACAGCATTTTGGTATTCTTGCCCAGGAAACAAGGGAGCGGACCATCGACGGGTCATTTGATGACTGGCCGGCGCAATTCCGTACGGATTATAACCAACAAAAAAGCTATCATGCAGATCCGGCCTATTTCTATATGGCCTGGCGCCTGAACCAGCTAGACTTTGAGGTACACAATCTCTACATTGCTATTGATACCTATGATAAGCAAAAGGGCAGCCACCGTCTCCCTTTCACGGAGGAGCGCTTTGACCGTGGCTTCGAGTTTCTGATAGAATTTTTCGAACAGGATAGCGCACAGATTCTTGTTGATGAACCTTATTCCGTTTTCACGGATATTTATAATGATTCTATACCCGCTTATGCTTCCAAACCGAACGAGGAAGCAAACTTTGTTCCGCAGCACATGCTTACAAACAGGGGGCGTGAATCCCTTACCGGGGAAAAGTTTGATTCGGTGATTGTTAACCGGGGTCGCCTGCAGCATGGAAAGAGCAATCAGCCAAAAACTTCCAATGCCGACTGGTATTTCAACGAAGAGGACGGTCAACTGGAAATACGGCTTCCCTGGCACCTGCTGAATGTCACCAATCCGGCAAAGAACTATGTGCTCGACAACCGTCCCGGAACCAGGGAGCTGGATTATACAAAAACCGGCGGCTTTACCATGATCGCTTTCATTACAGATAAAGACAACGATGTTATCGCGCGTTATCCGGAAAACGGTTATGTTGATTACTTATGGGACGGATGGGAGGAACCGGCCTGGAGTAGCAGGTTGAAGCCTCTGTATGACAGCCTGAGGCTTTATTTTCGGGATGTTGAAACACAGGTCAGCCTTCACCGGGACATTTCATTTCCGAATGAAACAGCTTTGTCTATAGCACCCTGGTATCAGGACAAAGAGGGAGCTGTTTCGGTCAGTTTCAGGGGTGCTGACCACTCGCAGGTTGTACATGCCCTGCCGGTATTGGACAAATACGGGATAAGCGCCACATTTGGGGTTATTCCGGATGTAATAGATGAGCCTGCCGGTCAGTACCAGATCGATGAGGCAGGAAGGAGGAAAAGATTCAGCCGGTCTGCTTTGGAGGACATTGCCGGGGAAGGGCATTCGCTGGCCCTGCAGTCCTCCGGCACAACCATACCTGACGCTGCCGGATATGATGCATTTATGCGGGATATTATCAATATGAACCATGTCATCGCTGATCCTAACCTTTCCGATGCTACACAACAGGAGGCGGAGCTTTTTCGTACATACGGTACCGGTCATCAGCAGTATGCGGGTATTAACTGGTACAGCCATGACAATCCCCAAATAAGTCAATCTTACCTGGACTCTTTGCTTACAAACCATCAACATGAATGGCTTATTTTTACCTACCAATACCTGTCAGAATCGTCTGTTCCCGAAAAGGGTGAATCCCTGTTTATAACCCCTGAAAGGTTTGAAAAGCAGATCAGGCTTGCCCGTAATCATCAGTATTGGCTGGCCGGTGAATGGGATGTTTTTCGTTACAGAATGCAACGTGAACATTCGGATCTGGAGGTTTCCCGACACAACGACCGCCTGTTCGTTAGTCTGGATAGCCCGCTAGATCCTGATGTGTACAATCATCCGCTCACTATACGTTTTGAAACCAATGCTCCCCTGGTTCAACTAACAAGTGATGAAGGCGAATATACCCTGACAAACCGCAAAGGAGTCCTGTATTTTGATCTGCTTCCGGGTACTGAACTAATTTTAAATCAAGTATGGTAATGTATAAAGGTAAATATGTATGGTTGCTTCTTTTGGTTGGCTTGCTTGCTGTGGCTTGCAGTCCGCAGGAGAAACGTGCCGGTGATGATTCCCCGGCCGGACAACAGGATAAACAGCTTCCGCGGGTGCTGATGATTACAACCGGTCTGGAAGGACAAAATGCCTCACTGCCAAAAGGTATTGTTATTGCCCTGCAAGCTTTCAATCAACGGGGAGCGCTTGTAAGGCTGGAACACAGGGATGTCCTGTATGAACCATCCCGGCTTAATGACTATAATATGATCATCTTGTCGACCGCACCCGGCTATCATGATGCTGACCGGCCGTATTCATTGTCTTTTATGTCGGTGGAAGAAATGGAGAATATAAGAAGCTTTGTGCATGAGGGGGGCGTGCTGATTTCGGGTGATCATGTCGGTCGAAACATGATTGATGGCACAGATCGTATCACCTTTCACGGCAGGCTTTCAAGTGACGTCTATCCGCTGGCGAATACCTTCGGTCTTGGGTTATCGGAGAGAAACATGGAAGGGTATCAGATATACGGGCATATTTGTGGCGGAGAGGATGCTACCATCCGCCCTGAAGCGGATGAGGATTATTACACGCTGGTTCCTGATACCATTTGGTCTGATTCCGCGGAGGTCATGGCCAGTTGGGTCAATGCAACAGACACCCTTCCGGCCATTGTGAAAAATCGTTACGGGAAAGGTACGGCATACCTGCTGGCTGCTTCTGATTTTTTACATCCCGCAGGCGAGGGGGGCTTTATGAGTACAAATAAGATTACAAGCTTCTATACGAACCTGGTCGATGACTTTCACGAACAAAATCAGATTCCCCTGAGCCTGAATCCATGGCCGCATGGACACGACTATGCCTTTGGTGTGACGCTTAACGCTGAGGGGGACATGAACCAGTATGAAAGGGTTCATACCCTGTTAAAGCAGTACAACATTGATCCCCTGTTTTTTGTTGCCGGAAACGTGGGAGATGAGGTAATGGAATGGATGCGCAACCGGAATATTGCTATTGAGAGCCGGGGGTATGATTTGTCCAGTTACCGGAATTTTAACTATGCCCGTGCCGTTCAGGATATTTTTCGTAACGAAACCCACTGGGATAAACCATTTACCGGCTTCAGGTTCCCTTTTACCATGCCTGGCTTTTGGGGTTTGGTTGCGCTTTCAGAACAGGGTTATACCTTTGAAAGCAGTATTGGCGCCAATAACCTGGAATATATTCATGGCAGCGTGGTGCCGCATAATATTGTCATGGCGGACGATGGTTTTTATAAATCTACGGATATTATCGAATTGTCTCCTGTTTATCATGATGATTATCACTTTCTGAAAGACATCTCCGATAACTCGAGGCAGCAGGCACGTGAATTGTTTGAAAAGACCATGATCTATGAGAAATACCTGGAAAATTACTGGGAGCTTGCTGTTAAACCCTATCATGGATTAATGCTTTTTCAGGGACATCCCCGGTATGTTGCGTATAATGATACTACCCTGAATGCCCTGGAGAATACGATTGAGCTGGTTCGGCAAGACAATACCTGGATGGCCTCTGCCAGGGAGATTGCAACATTTCAGAAGAACAAGCAACGCATGAGGTTTTATGTCCGGGATGAACAAGACCGGCTTACAGTTTTTGTTGAAGCACCGGAGGGTGTGTCCCTGCAGCATGTAACCTTCAATCTTGCCTTCAAACCGGAGTCGGTCAATGCAATTTACGGCAGACCAGGCATCCTGAAAGATGCATCCGGCTATCGGATTGTTGCTGAAGCGAGCAATAATCAAGAGATTACGATAGAAAAAGACGCGCAATGATAACAGGCACAATCGTTGCGGGTTTTTACGTTTGCTCTTGCTGAACCTTTGTTGATTTCTGCTTTCGGAGCAGAATACCTGATGCAAGGATCATCATCCCGCCGAGAAGCATATTAATGGTTATTACTTCATCAAAAAATACAGCTCCAAAGATCACAGCTGCAATGACTTCCCAATAGGTGAAAAGGGCGTAGTGGCTCATCTTAAGCCTTCTTAAAGCAAAAAAGAAAAGCATAAACGCCACAATGCCGATCAAAAATCCATACACCGTTGCGGCCCCTATCTGCACACTACTTGGTAGCGGCGTGTTCAGAAAGATAAACGGCATAAAAACCACGGCGCCGATCAGGTTTTGGTAAAAAATGGTTTCAGTCCGGCTGTAGTTGCTCAGCTCTTTTTTGAAGATGATAGCTGTGATGGAAAAGACGATGGCCGAAAACAGCATGGCAGCCATTCCGATAAAGTCTCTGTTGCCGAAGCTGATCTCTTTGTCGGCGTACATGAGCACGATACCCAGAAACGCAAGGCCGATCAGGGAGGCTGTGCGGGTGGTGATTTTTTCTTTAAGAAATATCGAACTGAAAATAGCGGCGAATATAGGCCAGGTAAACAATATAATGACGGCATTGCCGATGGTCGTGTACAGATAGGCCACGAAAAACAGGAACATCCGGGCGGCGTTCAGTCCGGAGGCGACCATCATGATGCCGTACTTGCCTCTGAACAGCGGTGTTTTTTTCCATCCAAAGTAAGCCAACAGCACAATTACCGGCACCGCCATCCTGAAAAAAGTGATGGAGGTCGACGGCAGGTCGATGAGCTTGATGAAAACGCCACTTGACCCGCCGATGGTGGCAGCCAGGATGATCGCAAGGTAAGGGTTTAACCGCATAGTTGATTATTGGGTTACTGTTTACTGTTCACTGTTCACTGTTAACCGTTTCCGCGCTCAGTTGTTCAAGGCGGGATAGAACCATCAGAACCACGCGCCATAGATTAAGCCTGACAGGGTAGCCATTACGACCACCAGACCAATATAGACCAGTGTTTTCTGCGTGCCGATTACCCCGCGTATGACAAGCATATTGGGAAGGGACAGCGACGGACCAGCCAGCAGCAATGCCAGCGCCGGACCTTTGCCCATGCCGGCACCCAGTAAGCCCTGAAGGATAGGCACTTCGGTGAGGGTGGCAAAATACATGAATGCCCCTATGATGGAGGCAAAGAAGTTGGCAAAGAATGAGTTTCCGCCAACCAGGCCAGCTACCCATGCATTCGGGATAATTCCGGCCATATCCGTGTCGCCATGGGTCGATCCGAGTAAGAATCCGGCAATCAGGATACCGATGGCCAGCAAGGGCATGATCTGTTTGGCAAAATCCCATGTGGCGATGGTCCATTCCTTGTTTTCAGGGTCTTTTTTGTCAAGCAGGGTGATGATGCTCAGGCCGGCAATCCCGACGACCATGGGTATTTGCGGCGAGCTGCTCAAAAATCCGGCAGCAGCCGTGGCAATAGCTGCCAGCGCCACATATTGCCATTTGATTTTCAGGATGGCAATCAACGAGTAGATTAATAGGATGGCGAACACAGCGGTAATGTACCATTTATTGGCATATATCCAATACCAGTGGCTGCTTTCAACATCTGATGCCGGTTGTCCCCAGTTCGCAAATATCAGGATGGCGACCAGGGTAAAGAAATGTAGCGCGGTTTGCCACATGGGGCGCTTCTCCTCCGTATCCGGGAAGTTTAATTGCTCTTCCTTTTTGGCTTTCTCCTCCTTGCGGTAGATGATCGACATAACCGATCCGATGACGATAGCAAATACCACGGCACCGATGATCCGGGCTACGCCCATCTCAAACCCCAGGACCTGTGCCGTAAGGATGATGGCCAGAATGTTTATGGCCGGCCCGGAGTAGAGAAAAGCAATGGCGGGACCCAGGCCTGCTCCGCGCTGGTGGATACTTGAAAACAATGGCAGGATGGTGCAACTGCATACCGCCAGGATGGTCCCCGACACGGATGCGATGGCATAAGAAACCCATTTTTTGGCTTTGGCACCAAAGTATTTCATTACGGCACCCTGACTGACAAATACAGCAATGACCCCTGCAATGAAGAATGCCGGTAACAGACATAAGATGACGTGCTCCTGTGCATACCACCGGATCAGGTCAAACATGGCCATGACGGACTCCTGAAAGCGCGCACTTTCAACCGGGAGGAAATAGGCAAGCAGAAATACGGCAACAATCCAACTAAGTGTTTTGAATTCTTTGAATTTTTCCATTTTTTCGAACCGTTTATACAGGTTGTCTTCTTTATTATTGTTCTGCCCTGAAAGCTATTCAGAGCCGGTATGTTCGCGTTCAGCTTTATTGAAAAAGATTCTTTTGCATATACATGGGACTACAGTTGCCTGTCCTCATCAAACAGGGCATAAAACATGGCTCTCGCCTTCTCCCAGTTCTCGCGATTAAGGCAGTATTTTATATAAGGAGGCTCCGTTTCGCCCTGAATCAGGCCTGCGTACTTTAGTTCTTTCAGATGCTGTGAAAGCGTAGAACGGCCAACCGGCAGCTCTTCCACCAAATCGCCGCTGTAACAGCAGGCGTTCAAACGGGATAGCTTTTTGAGAATGTAGAGGCGTACCGGGTGCCCCATGGCTTTGGTTATTTCTGCCATTTCCTGAAGTTCTCCGTATAATACATTTTCGGGTTTCATGATCGGATGTTTTGTTTAATATTTCGCGAAATTACGAAATGTATAGTGAAAAAACAAAACTCCTTGCCTTAAGCTTCCTATAATATATGATTTCTTCATGGTGAGTCTCCCGGTGATTGTTCTGATCAGATACGTAAGAGTCACTCATTGGTGGTATTCGATGTTTTTTTGATGGAACATAATGTGTAATTGAATCCGGAAAGCTATCTTTGAAATATAAATTTTACATTATGGGAAGTAATCATGTGCCCAACCTTGTTAAATGGGTTGAGTCTTTTTCCGGTGAATTATATTCCTGGGCGTTGTATAAGATCTCTGACCCCGAACTGGCAAAGGACCTTGTTCAGGACACTTTTCTGGCTGCAGCCGAGAAAAAAGAAAGCTTCCGGGGTAACAGTTCTCCACGGTCATGGCTTTTTGCCATATTGAATCATAAGATTATTGATGTTTACCGCAAGAGGATCAAGCAGCCATTGTATTGGGATGATCATTTTTTTTCCGGTTATTTTGATGAAGATAATGCGTGGAAGCGCGGGAAAACCCCGGTCAACTGGCATGAGGGGGATGGTAATCTGATGGATAACACCGATTTTCGTGCAGCTTAAGGTACACAAGATGATGTGCAATGCCTGCACGCTTTATGAAAAGCAAAGCCTTCTGATTGATAAAACGATTGAATCTATTCATAAAACAGAAGCGGATCAAGACATAGAGCCGGCTAAGGAAGAAATTGATGCGTTGAAAAAAAGAATCATTGATAAGTTCTCCGATCACAACCAATCTGATTAAACCGTAATTGTTGCAGGGATTATTGATAACAATCGCAACCGCCACGCAACATGATCCACAATTTCTTGTCAGGTTTATTTCATTTCCACGACATATTAGATAACAAAAAGATGTCTAACTAAACTTTGTAGAAATGAAAACCCTTTTATTAATCCTGACGTTCATCGCCATCATTCCATTAACAGCAACGTCTCAAACAGATGCAAAGGTGCTGGCCGTAGTGAACTCAGCCGAATGGTGTGGCGTATGTCAGCAACATGGTGAGCGCGCCATGTCAGTTCTTAAACAAAACAATGCCGATGGTGAGGTACATTTTATCATGAATAATGTTACCAATGATGAGACCAAAGAGGCATCCAAAAAGGAACTGGAAAAATATGGGCTGTCAGACGCAATGGCTGACCACGAAGCTACCGGTGTAGCCTACTTTTTTGATGCTGACAACAATGAATTCATTGATCAGGTCAGTTTAAGCAAAGACAATCCAGAGCTTGTCGACGCCCTTCAAGCTGCCATTAATCAAAGCCCTGCAAGCTGTCATTAACAGTATAGAAGGATCATTATTACCTTTTATCTTGTACTTCATCTGTTTATAATTTTGT
>JAWLDT010000019.1:0-12870 GCA_041686485.1 Bacteroidales bacterium
ACAATGGGGACCTCAGCAAGCTTCAACGTAAACACCTGCGATCCTCTGTGGTGAAAATAAATAACCACGAAGCCACGAACACAAAGAAAAAACACCAGGATGCGCGAAATCCCGAAGGGATGAAACGATTATAGAAAAAAGGGAACACAAACGAAACACAAACCCCGAAGGGGTGACATAAGAAGACGCGAAGACAAGAGAAAGCGAGGACCCTTTTGGTTTTTCATGGAATCTGTGAACGGTTCTAATTTGAGGAAATTTGAGAAGCAATTTGAGCTAATTTGTGGATAACAAAAGCGTTCGTTTTGTATACGAACATGTCCGCTCGCGTACACTTTCCGCCACCAGCAAGCCTGCTGATTTCTTCTTAATATATTGTATTATAGTTATTTATGGTTTTTGGCACAAGATTCGCTATATAGAAATTGAAAGCGAATAAAATAAGTCATTAACCATAAAAACTTACAATCATGAAATTACAAACAATCTTCACCGCCGCCATTCTCCTGTTTTGTGTAACCATTGCAACCGCTGGCTCTGACTACCGCAACCTGACCTTCTACGATATCGATGGCCATCCCCTTACCATGCCCATGATGGAAGAAGAACCTGCAGAGCCCACCCCTTTTGACACAGTTGCCGCCATTGATAGCGAGCCAACCGGGTCAACATACCACATATTGGACATTGACCGGTTTTCCAAACCGGAAGAAGAAGAGCCACTGCCATTTGACCTTGACTCGGTATTAAAAGCCCAACAGATTAATCCTGCAAAATAACATCCTCCATAGGTTTCGTTTCATCCTGTTTTGGTTTGGTTTTCCGGGCCTGCTGATATAACCAGCAGGTCCGGTTTTTTTTCTAAAATGGCGGAATTTCGTTCACATACCTCCCTGCTGCGCTGCTGAAAGCAAATAATTTGATAATTTTGCACCAACTTTAACCTGTTCCGGCTTGAACCATCATGAATAAAGCCCATCCTACGCATATAAGATTTGTTTACGGTCTTGCGGCCCTCATTACCGCTATGGTATTCTATGCCTGCGCCAATGTTGTATCACCCACCGGCGGACCCATAGACGAAGACCCGCCGGAAGTAGTCAGAAGTGAACCCCCGAATTATTCTGCCAATTTTAGCGGAGATGAGATCCGGATCTATTTTGATGAATTTATACGGCTCAGCAATATTCGCCAGCAGCTACTGATATCTCCGCCACTGGAACAAAGGCCTGAAGTAAATATCCGCGGACGCTCCATCGTAATGGAGATAGAAGAAGAGCTGTTACCCGAAACAACCTATAACTTTTTCTTTGGAGATGCCATACGCGACATCACGGAGGGGAACACCATACCAAATTTCCAGTTTGTGGTTTCAACGGGGGATTATGTTGATTCACTGTCCGTTGCCGGACAAGTCAGGAACGCCCGCAACCTGGAGCCGGAAGAGGGTATCTATGTAATGCTCTATGAAAACATCTACGATTCGGTGCCATACCAGGAACAACCGGTTTACCTTGCCAAAACCGGCGAACAGGGCAACTTCACCATCAGCAATATACGGGAGGGTGAATACCTGATGTTCGCACTGGAAGATCAGAGCGGTACATTGAAATTTGACCTGCCTGATGAGCGGATCGCCTTCCTGGACAGTTTGGCAGAACCGAAATATAAACCAGCGGAAACCTTTGACAAAGAAGACCCCGAGGATACGATTGAGGAAGAAGGTCCTGAAGAAGCCACTGAGGAAGAAGCTACTGAAGAAGCCACTGAGGAAGAAGCTACTGAGGAGACACCGGAGGAAATCTTTCCTGAAGAAGCATTTGATAGAGAAAGTGTTACCGAACCCGGCCTCAGGGAAACGGAAGAAGACTCCCTGTCACTTCCGGACAGAGAAGACTTTTACACCCTGTATCTTTTCCGGGAGAGAGATACCGTGCAGCGGATAACCTCATATGAGTCTGAGAAGCGGGGTCTAATAAACATCGAATTTCGCATACCGTTCGACTCAACGTATGTCAGGGAGATACGGGAACCTTTTGATGAACCCTGGCATATTCCGGAATTTGGACCCGACAAACAAGTGTTGAAGCTCTGGTTTACGGATATAGACAGGGACAGCCTGTTTTTGGAAGTCTGGGACAAGGAGCTGCTGCTTGACACCATTGCTTTGCCGACGTCTCTGCGACGGGAGCCCGACCCGGAGGAAGAGCAGGTGCTTAACATCGCTATGACCTATAACCAGCCTTCGGCAGTACCTTACTTTGAACCCCTGGCGGTCGAAAGCGAACATCCGCTGGACACCTTTAACCAGGAGCAGGTGCAACTGCTTGCACACGACAGCATTCCCGTTGAAACGTCCCTTTCCCTTCAGGACCAGGCACGCCGGATTGCCGCAATAGAACCATTACCCGAGGAAAATACACCCTATAGCCTGACCATTTTACCGAATGCGTTTACCGACATTTACGGAAATACCAATGATACGCTGAATGCCCGCTTCTCCACCACAAGCTTCGAAAACTACGGTCGCCTGATCATGGATGTCACCCTGCCGCACCCGGGAGAACAATATATCCTGCAGCTTCTTAATACTGACGAAGAAGTACTGCAGCAAAAACTCATTCATGAAGATGATACCTATCGCTTCGAATACTTGCGACAGGGTAACTATAAGGTCAGGCTGATCCACGACATACATGAAAATGGGGAGTGGCTCACAGGAGATTACCTGAAAAAGCGGCAACCGGAACCTGTTTATATGTTTCCGGAAAACATACAGGTCCGCGAAAACTGGGACGTTGAAATGCCCTGGGTCGTGGGCCCGGCAAAGTAGCAAATAACAATCTTTTGTGTATCATCATTTTACTGAACATCCTTTATTGACCCGGCTTCACAGGGTAACATTCCTCCATGAGCTTCAGCGATATAATTATTCCCCCTCATTTGTAACAAATATCCCGGTAAATTCCTGATGGAATAAGGGGCTATTCTTAACTTTTTTTTACAAAGTTTTTCTATCTTTGCAGCGACGTTCACAAAATGATTTTCATTTGGTTGCAAGTGTTGTTATAAAATTAACATCATTAGGCGGAACGTTCCGGATTCTCACTTTTTTATAACCCAAAAATCCTCACTTATGAACATCTCACACATAGAACACATCGGAATTGCCGTGAAGGACCTGGAGGAATCCATACGTTTTTATGAAGAAAAACTGGGGCTTTCCTGTTATGCTGTTGAAGAGGTTGCTGATCAGAAGGTAAAAACGGCTTTTTTCCAGGTGGGTGACACAAAGCTGGAGCTGTTGGAGTCGACTGACCCGGAGGGGCCCATTGGTAAATTCATTGAGAAAAAGGGAGAAGGCGTTCATCACATGGCCTTTGCCGTGGAGGGGCTTGACAATACACTGGCCACCCTCGATGAGAAAGGTGTCCGGTTAATTGACAAAGCGCCCCGCAAGGGAGCTGAAGGGCTGGACATTGCATTCCTGCATCCAAAATCAACCCACGGTGTCTTAATGGAGCTCTGCGAGGACAAAAATAAATCATAACAATTTAACATTCAGGTCGTATGGCTTTTGAAGACAAGATCAAAGAGTTATTGGAGAAACGGGAGCTCGCCAAGCTTGGTGGTGGTCAAAAACGCATTGATGCCCAGCACCAGAAAGGGAAGCTGACAGCCCGGGAACGGATCGAATTGTTGCTTGACGATGGCAGTTTCGAAGAGTTCGACATGTTTGTAACGCACCGCTGCAGAGATTTTGGTCTGGAAGACAAATATTTTTACTCCGACGGCGTTGTTACCGGCTATGGCACGATTGACGGTCGTGTTGTATACGTATTTGCCCAGGATTTTACTGTTTTTGGTGGTTCACTGTCCCTTGCCTATGCCGAAAAGATCTGCAAGGTGATGGACAAAGCCCTGAAGATGGGCGCTCCGGTTATCGGTCTCAATGATAGTGGCGGTGCCCGCATTCAGGAAGGCGTGAACAGCCTGGCAGGTTATGCAGAAATCTTTCAGCGCAACATCATGGCATCCGGCGTGGTTCCCCAGATCAGTGGCATCTTTGGCCCTTGTGCCGGCGGCGCTGTCTACTCACCCGCTCTCACCGACTTCACCCTGATGACCAAGGAAAACAGCTACATGTTCGTAACCGGTCCCAAAGTGGTCAAAACCGTCACCGGCGAGGAAGTGACCGAACAAGAGCTGGGCGGCGCCATGACGCATGGAACCAAGTCGGGTGTCTCTCATTTTATTGCCGATGATGAACGTGAGGGTATTCTGATACTGCGCAAACTGATGAGCTTCCTGCCGCAAAACAACCTGGAAGATCCACCGCTGGAGGCATGTGATGATCCTATTGACAGGCTGGATGAAGGACTCAACACCATCATTCCCGAAAACCCGAACAAGCCTTATAATGTCAAAGATATTATCTACACCATTGTAGATAACAGTGAGTTTCTGGAGGTACATCGCACATACGCCCTCAATATTGTTGTGGGATTCGCACGTTTCAACGGCATGTCAGTCGGTATCATTGCCAACCAGCCAAACTACCTCGCCGGTGTGCTTGACATTAACGCATCCAGGAAAGCAGCCCGCTTTGTGCGTTTCTGCGACGCATTTAACATTCCCCTTGTCACGCTGGTAGATGTTCCCGGCTTCCTTCCCGGCACCACCCAGGAATATGGCGGCATCATCACCCACGGTTCCAAGTTGCTGTTTGCTTATGGAGAAGCCACCGTTCCCAAAGTGACCATTATCCTCAGGAAAGCATATGGAGGCGCTTATTGTGTGATGAGCTCGAAACACCTTCGCGGAGACATCAATTATGCATGGCCAATGGCCGAAATTGCCGTTATGGGGCCCAAGGGGGCCATAGAAGTCTTGCATAACAAGGAGATCAAAAAACTGGAAACCGAGGAGGAAAAAGAGTCCTTCCTGGAGGAACGTCAATCCGAATATGTGGAAAAATTTGCCAAGCCCTATGTAGCGGCCAAATACGGATATATTGACGATGTAGTTGAGCCTCGTAACACCCGTTTCCGTGTGATCAGGGCTCTTCAGTCATTGGCGACCAAGAAGGATGTACTGCCGCCAAAGAAACACACCAATATTCCATTGTAAAAACCGCGATTACCATGATCTTATTCATCCCTTTGTCGGTCATTCCCGGACAAAACAACGAGGAAGCAGCAAGAACGGCAAATGACTTTGCGCAACACGACCCCCATGGATTCATCATGGCCATGCTCGGGATGGGCATTGTATTTACAATACTGATACTGACTTATGTCATCTTTTCCAATACTCCCAAATTCTTTACCCCCAGGTTTAAAGAAAGACTCAGGTCCTTATTCAGAAAAACATCACCGGATGCTGCTCCTGCAAAAGCGGGTGAAGAAGGTGCGGGCGACATCGATGCCGCAGCTGACCTGACGGGTGAAATCAATGCCGCTATTGCTGCCGCCATATATCTGTATCGTTCGGAGTTGCACGATTATGAAAACACTGTTCTGACCATGAAAAAAGTGTCAAGAACATATTCACCGTGGAGTTCAAAGATCTACGGACTAAGAAATCTGAATCAATGGTAGCCAGACATAAACTGATAAATGCCCACAATTCAGGCAAGACAATAAAACCACAATCACATGCGCAAGTATAAATTCACCATTCACGGCAACGAATACGAAGTCCATATCAAGAATGTGGAAGTCAACCTGATTGAGCTGGAAGTAAATGGGTCAACTTATGAGGTTGAAGTGGACAAGGCTATTCAGCCGGCCAAAACACCCAAGCTTGTCCGCTCGAGGGTTGAGACGCCTTCCAAGGCGAAGCCGGAAGAAGGCACGGGCGTAAAGACCCCGGCTTCTCCTACAGGCAAAATCAAGTCCCCGCTACCCGGCACCGTCATCAAGATCATGGTGAACGAAGGTGACACGGTAAAGGTCGGACAAAAACTGATGATGCTGGATGCGATGAAGATGGAGAACAACATCGATTCCGACAAGGATGGCAAAGTCGTGTCTATCCCCGTCAGACCAGGACAATCGGTTATGGAAGGTGACACCTTAATAGAAATTGGAGAATAAGTGACGTATGGACATCAGTTTTTTTAGTTTCATTTATGAGCAGTTAATAGAATTTGTAGGCCATACCGCCTTTGCGAATCTTGAATGGGGGCATATTATCATGATCGCCATTGGCCTGTTTTTTATCAACCTGGCGATCACCAAACATTATGAACCCTTATTGCTTATCCCTATTGGTTTTGGCATCATCATCGGAAACATCCCCTTCGATATGGAGGCTGACCTTCAGATAGGCCTGTATGAAGAAGGAAGCGTTCTCAACATGTTGTACTTTGGTGTTCAGCGTGGCCTCTATCCGCCCATCATCTTTTTGGGTATCGGGGCAATGACCGATTTCTCATCACTATTGTCGAAACCGCGCCTGGTACTTCTGGGCGCTGCCGCTCAGTTCGGCATATTTGCTGCGTACTCCTTCTCGCTATACCTGGGATTCCTGCCCGAGCAGGCAGGCGCCATTGCCATTATCGGAGGTGCTGACGGCCCCACCGCCATCTTCCTTTCGTCAAAGCTCGCTCCTGAGTTTATCGGTCCGATTGCCATCGCAGCCTATTCTTATATGGCACTTGTGCCGGTAATCCAGCCACCTATCATGAAGCTGCTGACCACCAAAAAGGAGCGTGTGATTCGCATGAAGCCGCCAAGGGCAGTCCCTAAGCAGGAGAAGATCATCTTTCCGCTCGTCGGTATCCTGCTCACCACGTTTATCATGCCGACAGCATTACCATTGCTGGGAATGCTCTTCTTCGGCAACCTGCTGAAAGAAAGCGGTGTAACAGACCGCCTGGCCGAAACAGCAAGATCCTCCCTGGTGGATATTGTTACCATTTTCCTGGGACTCACTGTTGGCGCTTCCACACAGGCAACAGTATTCCTGACCAGTGAATCACTGATGATCTTTGGTCTGGGAGCCGCTGCATTCATTATCGCCACCTTCAGCGGCGTGCTCTTCGCCAAGATCATGAACTATTTCTCCCCGGCAGATAATCCGATCAACCCGCTAATAGGCAATTCTGGTGTTTCGGCCGTTCCTGACAGTGCCCGGGTCTCCCAGCATGTCGGACTGGATTATGACAAAACCAACCACCTGCTCATGCATGCCATGGCAGCAAACGTTTCAGGCGTCATCGGCAGTGCCATCGCCGCAGGTATCCTGCTGAGTTTCCTGGGATAAGAACCCTGCCGGTCGCCAATATACAAACAGGATAATAAGGCTGCGGTATGTGGATAGTTGCCCTACTGCTAAGGGTATCTGAAGAGAATAATACGCTTTCGTTTCAACAGATCATTTTAATTGGGATAGGGGCAGCGTAAAGATAAAGTCACTGCCTCTTCCGGGAGTGCTATCTGCCCATATGTTGCCCCCGAGCTTTTCCACAAGCTCTTTACAAAGCACCAGGCCATAACCCGTACCCCTTTCGCCGGCAGTTCCTTCAGTAGAATGATGACGGGTCAGATCCCATAACTTTGGAATGTCGGAACTGTCAATACCTATACCGCTGTCTGACACAGTAATTGTTGCCATACCTTGTTCTTTTGAGGCGGCAATCTGAATACGGCCGCCATAGGGCGTAAACTTTATAGCATTGGAAATCAGATTCCGCAACACAACCTGCAACATTTTTTTATCGGTAAACACCTCAATATCTGGCATCTCAGAACAGTCAATACTAATATTTTTCTCTTCGGCTTTTCCTCTCAGATTATCCACCACTGCACAACAAATAACAGGAAAGGCCACATTGATGGGATTGTACGTCATCTTTCCCGACTGCACCTTTGCCCAGGATAAAATGTCGTCAAGAAGGCTTAAGGTCTTGAATGCCTGATCACGTATGATTGCAACCTGATTGTGGATCTTTTGCCTATCCGCATGTTCAATATCCTCAAGTAGTATATCCGCATAGCCCAGAATAGACGTAAAAGGGCTTCGCAGATCATGCGAGAGGACAGATATAAATGTGTCTTTTGTCGCATTCAGTTCCCGCAGGTTCTTCTCCCGCTCGATAAGTTCTTCTTCGGCACGTCGCCTGTCGGTAATGTCCTGGTAAACCCCTATAACAGCTATATCACCCTGCTCTAACGAAATGGGCTGTCCGGAAATAGATACATACAGAAGCTCCCCATCTTTGGTCTTGCGAACCGTTTCAAAGAACACAGACTGACCGGCTGCAACCTGTTGTGTTGTTTCCTCACCTTCATTTTGAAGGTGCTCAGGCACGATCAGGTCATTAATCTTACGATCCCGGGCCTCTTCAATAGCATAATGAAAAAGATCCGTAAACCATTTGTTGCAATCAATTATTCGGTCTTCCCTGTCAAGCAATACCACACCCGCCGGCACACTCTGAAAAAGTTGCTCGAAATACGCGGATCTGTCAGCAGACCCGCCAGCTTCATTTTTTTGTTCTCTGTCATTTGGCATGTTTCTCACCGGGTATATGTATATAAATTTATGGCCGATCAGATGGGAATGGTCAGGCCGACCCACCTTGCCAATAAATAAACAAGGTGTTCCAACCGGATCATTCCGGGTAAATCGATAAAAAGATATTTCGTTTCCTTATTTCACAAAAACTTTGTAACCCCAGGGCTCCATTTCAATACTGTCGCCTGTCTCAAACAATTGCGCTTCCCCGGTGAACAATTCTGTATAGGTACCCAGGTGAGCGTCGCCAAACAGATCAACATTCAGCATCTGATCCGAGAGGTTTGTTACCACAAACGCCTTATCTTCCCCTTTTTCGCGGACAAAAGCAAATACCTGCTCGTCATTGTCGGTGTAGACACGCTCCATGTCGCCACCAAATGCGCCATTCCAGAGGGCTTCATTGTCTGACTTTAAGGTAAGCAGGGATTTATAAAAATCGTGATACACGACCTCACTCCAGTCGATCTGATCTTTTTCGAAAAATGCCAGCATGTGATCCAATCCGGCTTCCTGGCCACTGTAGATCAGGGGAGTGCCCGGAATGGTTGCTGTCAGGACGGCAAAGGCCTCCACGCCATCACCAAGGCGGTCAAAAACTGTACCGGCCCATGAGTTTTCATCATGATTGGTGATGAAATACATCTTGTAGGAACCGTGCGGGAACCCACCTGCATCATCAACAAAAAAGTATTCGTCTATCGCTTCGACGTTCTTCTCCCCGGCGGCAATATCATTCATGATATGATGGAAACGCCAGCCGTAAGCAGCCTCAAAAGCATACTCATGGAGCTCAGGGTTTTCGGCTTCGGCCAGCATAAAAATGGGCTTAACATCCTCCAGTTCACCGCGTGCACGAACCCAGAAATCTGTCGGAACATAATCGGCTACATCACAGCGGAAACCATCAATATTCACCTCGTCCACCCAGAAGCGCATCTGTTCAACCATGGCATCACGCAGTTCCGGATTGCTGTAGTCCAGCTGGATGACGTCTTCCCAGTCCTCAACGGGCGGGAAAAAGTTTCCTTCCTCATCGGTCTCGTAATAACCGGGGTTGGTTTCTGTCCAGTAATGATCCCAGGCAGTATGGTTGGCCACCCAGTCAAGGATCACATACATGCCCCGTTCATGGGCTTCATCCACGATACGTTTAAAGTCATCCATGTCACCAAACTCAGGATTGATGGCCGTATAGTCTTTAATGGAATAATAACTACCCAGGGACCCCTTCCGGTTCTTTTCGCCGATAGGCTGGACAGGCATAAACCAGAGAATATCGACACCCATGTCTTCAAGACGGTCGAGGTGTTCTTCAAATGCATCGAACGTGCCTTCGGCGGTGTACTGCCGGGTATTTACCTCGTAAATGTTGGCATTGATGCTCCACTCCGGATGATCGACGGTGCTATCTGCCACCTCTTCGCTGTCCGGAGCGGATTCACAGGCAACAAACAGGCCTGTGGAGAGGGCAAAAACCAATAACAGTGTTACAATTGACATCTTCTTTTTCATGGATTTGCTGTGTTTTATTGTTTGTATGTCAATATTTTATTATTAAACCAATTTGTTGTAAGGAAATTTGAACCGTGTATTCTCCCGGCTGAACGCGTGAAACGGACATCCGGAGAACAGTATTTTAATTGTTTGTTTAGTACCCGATCAACACTTCAAAACTATAGGGTTCCATCTCCAGTTTCAGCACATTATCATTAAGAACAAAATCATGACCAAAATGGGCTTCCCAGGATGTATTGTTCATTTTATCCGGCAAGGCAACATCAACGGTTTTGTTTTCGCTACTTTGGTTGAACAGCACCAGGGCATGTTCACCAAAGTAGGAGCGACTGTAGACATAGATGTCCTGGCTAACTTTGAGGGTTTCAAAGTCGCCATATACGAATACGAGGTGATCACCGCGGAGCTTAGCAAGCCTGGCTGCTTTATCGCGGGTCTGGCGTTGTCTTTCTGTCAGATTCTCGAATTTCATTGGTCGGCGGCTATCAGGATCGCTGGCACCCGGCAATCCGATCTCATCGCCATAATAAATAACAGGAATACCCGGGATTGTCATGATAAACGCGGTGATCTGCGACAACTTGTCGTATCCTGAAGGGTCTCCGACGCCGACATCGCGCTGCCAGCCAGGTTCGGTGTCGTCTTCATCAAAACCCAGATCGCCACCGGCAAGGGAAACAAAACGTGGCAGGTCGTGATTGCCGGTAATATTGCCCATCAGGTTTTGAAAACCATAATGATCAAAACTTTGGTGCAAACTGTAATCGAGCATCTCGAATGACTCATCGTCACGGGCAAATACCGAACGGGCATCAAAATAGAGGTTAAAATCAAACTGCCCGTCAAGCAGGCCGCTGCCCACGTAATCGCCAATCAACTCCCGGCTTCCAAAGGTTTCCCCGATCTGGAACAATCGTTTGTCATTGGGAATCATGTAGTCTTCTTTCAGCTTTTTGGTAAGGGTACGCCAGAAGTTGAGGTGAACGTGCTTGGTAGCATCATGGCGAAAACCGTCCATATCATAATGATCGATCCAGAAAAAGGCGCTGTCCGACATGAGCTCAACCACTTCCGGATTGGTAAAATCGAGGCTGGGCAAGAAGGTGTCGAACCAGGTCGTAAGACGGTGTTCATCCCACAGCCTGATATTTTTCCGGCCATCAGGGAGGTTCAGGCTGGTTGCCCAATCCGGGTTCTCCTGTATGATGGGGTTGTTTTCATGCACGTGGTTGGAGACAAAGTCGAGCATCACGCTGATATCGCGCTGGTGCGCTTCATCTACAAGCTGTTGGAGGACTTCTTCCGAGCCAAACCGATGGTCAACGGTAGTGAGGGTCACAGGCCAGTATCCGTGATAGCCGGTATATTTCCGGCGTGGTTCGGGAAATTCAAAGTAGGCATCTTTCGGGTTTTGTGTGATGGGCGACATCCATACCGTATTCACGCCCAGCTCTTCAAAATAGCCATCCATGATCTTTTCTTTGATGCCATCCAGATCGCCGCCATGAAAGTTTGCACGGTCGGCCACCTCCGGGTCATTAACAGGTTCATGCCGGCCGGGGTTGGCATTGTTGAAGCGGTCAACCATCATAAAGTAAAGGATGGTGGCTTCCTTATCTTCCCGGGTAAGCTTGTCAGGGCTTTCTACCGGTGTTCCATACTCCAGCGGGATCAGCAGGTCATTCGAAGCACCTTCCGTATTGTAGCTCCAGACGCGCAAATAGCTTCGCTGCTTTTCCATGGCATCTCCGGGTAATTGGATGTGGATCTGTCCGTCGACGAACGTAATCAACCCTTCCGGCAGACGAAAATTTTCCCAGAAAGCAAACACCTCTTGCGGGTCATTCTCCATATCAAGGTGTACGGTATATTCTCTATGACTTTCCGGATAAATTGCAGGGGTGCCTTCTCTGCTGATCTGTCCGACTTCCAGCAGGGAGTTCTGGCCACCAACGTCGCTGTCCACTTTCTTTGGGTTCGTGGGGTCAACCATGTCGCTGCCATCAGCCACAATAAGGTACTCGTATCGTCCGGGGTTGAGCTCGAGGTCTGTCTGCCACACGCCATCGATCATATCCAGCGATTTGGGGCGCCAGTCGGTCATCTCACCGCGCAGTGCCACAGAGCGATAGTTCTCATCCTGCGGGTCAAATGCAAATGTGAATCGTTCCTTCCGGCATCGCTGCAGGATGAAGCTGTATGGTGTATTATCGATCCATACCTGCATTTCTGAAAGCCAGGGAAGAAAGTTGGATTCCGGGATTACATCAAGTTGTTGATTATCGCGGGAGAGGTGGAAGCCAAGCCCTTCATGGCCAGTCACGGAGTCTATCAGGACTTCGGAACCACCTACAAAGTAATCAGTCATATACACCTGGGTGGTATCCCCTTCCAGTTGCACCGGGGTCGCCAGGCCATAAACCTCATCCCCGTCCGGAAAAAGAGCATCGGGTGGTGTCTGGCATGACCACATGGCCATGCCGGTCAGTGCGGTCAGGAAAAAAGCAAAAATCGTTCTCTTCATTCGTATGTTTTTTGTTAATAACTATAATTCATTAGGTTGTATTTTTTCTCGCAGACGCTCGCATGTAAACAGCATGTCTCATTGTTAACTGCTGGTTGCTCAGGTTTTTGTTTTTTAGCTCCTTTAAGCTGCCCTTTTCAGGGCGCTTGCGTACTGGAACCGCATTGAACCCAGGGCGGTTGCCATTGGGCTGAATTAAATTGCCCTTACAGGGCGCAACGGTACCCCGCCAAGGTGCTAAGACTGCCACCATGTCTCTTTTTCAATTAGCGGGTCAGCCGAGGTCACGCAGCCCAAGTGCTGCG
>JAWLDT010000019.1:12970-37299 GCA_041686485.1 Bacteroidales bacterium
TGTGTTTCCCCTTTTTCTATAATCGTTTCATCCCTTCGGGATTTCTCGCTTCTTCGTGTCTTTTCTTTGTGTTCTTCTCTTCCTTCCAGCTTCCAGCTTTTTTCACCGTTTACTGTTCACTGTTCACATTTTACTTCTTCCTTCCAGCTACCACCTCTGAGACTTCTCTATCTAACCTCTACCTTCCAACTTCTAACTTCTTCTCTGCTTCCAGCTTCTTTTCTTCTTCCTTCCAGCTTCCAGCTTCTTTTCTTCTTCCTTCCAGCTTCCAGCTTCGAGCTTCCAGCTTTTTCACTGTTTCACGGTCACCAGGAAATAGTTCTTCTTCCCCCGTTGCACGAGGATGTGACGGTCGCTGATCAGGTCATCTGTATTGACCATATAATCATCGGCGACAGGGGTTTTGTTGATGCTGACACTTCCTTCCTTTAGCATCCGGCGGGCTTCGCCCTTGGATTTGGCAATGCCGGTTGTCGTGGCCAGGAATTCGGTCATATTGACGCCGTCAAGAAGCACATCCCGGGATATTTCGAAAAGGGGGACCCCTTCAAACACCGACAAAAATACATCTTCCGGCAGCCGTCGCAACGCTTCGCCCGTACTTTTGCCAAACAATATTTCAGAGGCTTCAGCAACTGTTTTGAAAGCCTCTTCGCCATGCACCCTGATGGTAATATCCTTTGCCAGTTCTTTTTGCAATTGTCTGAGATGCGGGGCCTGCCTGTGCGCTTCAATCATCGCTTCAATCTCTCCTTTGGAGAAAAGGGTAAAGATCTTTATATATTTCTCACTGTCAATATCTGAACAATTCAGCCAGAACTGGTAAAAATGATAGGGAGAGGTATAGTTTGGCTCCAGCCAGACGTTACCCTGTTCCGTTTTGCCGAATTTGTTGCCATCGGCTTTCGTGATTAGCGGACAGGTGAGCGCATACACCTCACCGCCGGTTTTACGGCGGATAAGCTCAGCACCGGTAGTGATATTGCCCCATTGGTCGCTGCCACCCATCTGCAGTTTGCAGTTTTTTTCCTGGTAGAGGTGCAGGTAATCAAAGCCCTGTACCAGCTGGTAGGTAAACTCCGTAAAGGACAGGCCGGTTTCCAGCCGTTTTTTAACAGAGTCCTTGGCCATCATATAATTAACAGTAAGATGCTTCCCCACTTCCCGTAGAAATCCCAGGAAAGAAAAATCCTTGATCCAGTCATAATTATTCACGATCTCCGCCTTGTTATCTCCTTTCTCAAACTCCAAAAACCGCAGCAACTGTTGCTTAATGGATTGCTCATTATGACGTAACTGCTCCTCTGACAAAAGCTGACGCTCCTCGCTCTTGCCGCTGGGGTCTCCGATCATGCCAGTGGCACCACCAATCAATGCCAGCGGCTTATGGCCTGCCAGCTGGAGGTGTTTCAGCATCATAACGGACACCAGGTGACCGATATGCAAGGAATCGGCAGTGGGGTCGATCCCCACATAGGCCGTGGTCATTTCCTTCTGTAACTGCTCGTCGGTGCCGGGCATGAAATCCTGCAGCATGCCTCTCCATCTTAATTCTTCAATAAAGCTCATCTGTGATAATTTAACTTCTTGTTATCAATCAGTGTTTTTTGGTTTTCATTATCTGAATAAAAACAGGTTGGCAATCAAGCTATTGGAAGTATATATTTTTTATCCTCAAATTCCTCAAATGAAGACGCAAATTTTCACAAATTGTTTAACCAACCCTCTCTTTGAGATGCACAAAGCATATTTGAGCATTTTTCCTCTAACTTTCATTTTAACCCGGACAAAGATAAGCACTTTGAAAATACGAATGGCTAAACAATACATTTACAAGCTTGTTATATCGATTAGAAAACATAAAAACGAAGTCTGTTATGGAAAAACCAGCCAATACACCTTTACAAATTCATCCCAACATAAAAAAAAGATGGAGTCCGCGTTCGTTCAGTGACCGCAAGGTTGAGAAAGAAAAACTTCAACGCATATTTGAAGCCGCACGCTGGGCGCCTTCGAGTTTTAATATCCAGCCCTGGCGTTTTATCGTGGGCCAGAAAGGGGATGACACCTGGGAGAAGCTTTATGAGACCCTGGTGAACTTTAATCAGCAATGGGCCGTGACGGCCGATGTACTGGTGCTGGCCATTGGAAATACACTCTCCCCGAAAAACGGAAAGATCAACAACGTGTTTGAATATGATGTTGGCCAGGGGATGGCCTATATCACCCTTCAGCTGGTTGAAGAGGGACTGGTTGCCCACCAGATGGGTGGCTTCAGTCCGGAAAAAGCGAGAGAGTTGTTTGATATTCCGGACGACCACAAGCCCATTGCCATGATGGCGATCGGGTATCAGGGTAGTCCGGACGCGCTCTCACCCGACTTTACCGAAATGGAGAAGGCACCCCGTGACCGTAAGGAAGTTGACGAACTGGTGTTTACCGGACAGTTCGGACAACCGGCAAATCTTTAATGGCGGGAGGTATCAGAGGTGGTTCAATACCTCTTTGACCACATTCTCTGCACCGGCACCGATCTGCGATATATCGGCATCAAGCATATAGCAGGGTGTGGTAAAGATTTTGTTGTCCTCATCGACAACAACCTCGCCATGCCCTGTTTTTTTATGCGTTCCGCCCATTTGCTCAACCGCACCCGCGGTGCCGTCATCGTGGCCAATGGTTACCTTTACATTGCCCAGTACTTTGGCAATCAAGACCGGAGCTATGCATAATGCCGCGATAGGCTTTCTGGCCCGGTGCATATCCCTGATCACCTTCTCCACGTCCGGGCGTACTTTGGCATCAGGACCATCAAAAGCAAAGGTAAACAGGTTTTTGGCCACACCGAAGCCACCGGGAAACAGAATGGCATCATAATCGGCCGCATTGAACTGATCCAGTGATCTGATCTTGCCGCGTGCCAGGCGCGCCGCTTCTACCATCACATTACGTTTCTCGTTCATCTCTTCTCCATTGAGATGATTTAACACATGGTGCTGCTCCATGTCGGGGGCAAACACATCGTAGGCCGCACCTTGTTTGCGTATTGCATACATTGACAAGGTAGCTTCATGGATTTCTGATCCGTCATACGCACCATTTCCTGCCAGAACAACTGCAAACTTCGTCATATCTATTTCTGTTTTAGGTTCAACATATTCTTATCCCAAATATACGAATTGTAATTTGAAATTCATAACAGAGAACCTGCCGGTTATTCGTAACGCAGTGAAGCCACCGGGTCTTTGGAAGCTGCTTTTTTCGCAGGCATATAGCCGAAAATGATCCCGACCGAGGCAGCCACTCCGAAAGAGATGAGTACAGCGGGCAGGGAAACAATGGTCAGAATGTCCGTAAATTGCATGATCCCGCGGGAGAGGGCGATCCCCAGGAAAACCCCGAAGATCCCGCCTGCTACGCTGATGATGACAGACTCTGACAGAAACTGGAATACCACATCCGTCTTTTTCGCACCCACGGCCAGCCGGATTCCGATCTCTTTTGTCCGTTCCACGACAGATGCCAGCATGATATTCATGATACCGATACCGCCGACAAGCAGGGAAATCCCCGCAATGGCACCCAGCACGATATTGAAGATATCCCTGGTTCGTTGTTCCTGTTGCAGCAAGAGCTCAGGAATGATCACTTCGACATCTCCCACCTGGTTGTGCCGTCGCTGCAGCATCCGCTTTACCAGGTCTGCTGTCGGTACAAGCGCTTCTGACGCTCCGACCTGAATAACCAAACGATCCAACTGGTGATAGTTATTAGGGTCGGTGTCTTTCTCTTCTTCATCATTACGATCTGCCGAAATGCTCACCCGCATACCCCCTCCGCCCCTATTGGCTGATTCACTGCGAATATCATCAACACTGATGGCTGAACGGTCACGATAGCGCAGCAACATGGTTTGGACCGGCGTATAAATCACATCATTAAAGGTGCTGATCCCCATATCCTCGACAACCTCCTCGGTCACCATCCTGCTTTCCACCACACCGATCACCGTAAGCCAGTTGTTACCTGCTTTGATCTGTTGTCCGACCGGGTTCGTATTCCCGAAAAACAGTGCCCGTATATGATTTCCGATCAGTGCCACGGGTGCACCCTGTCGCATTTGCTCTTCACTGAACATCGAGCCCGTGGCGATATCCAGCGAAAAGACTTCAAAAAAGTGCGGCGTCACTCCGGCCACATCAACCTGACGACGAATATTGTCTTTTACGGCATGGGTACGCATTTTCACTTCCGGGCTCAAACGCTGCACGGTAGGAATGATGGATTCAATGCTTTCGGCATCCTGCAATGTCAGTCCCGGAGAAAAACGTCCTTCTGCTGATTCTTCACCGCCATCATCCTCTGTGATGACCGGCCGCACGATGATATTGTTGACCCCGACCATCTTCATCTGATCGAGTATTTCCTGACGTGCGCCACTGCCTATGGCCAGCATGGCGATAACGGCAGCCACGCCGAAGATGATGCCCAGCGCGGTCAGCGCGGAACGGAACCGGTTGTTGAACACAGCCTCCAGGGCAATAGCCAGGTTATAAAAATATTTTTCGAGATAACGCATTTTATGTACCATCTTACAGGGTGATCAAGGAAAGTTCACCAGCGTCGGGCGGTACTGTCAGATAGATCATCTCACCTTCTTCCAGACCCCGCCTGATCACAATCTCATTATCGTTCCGCATGCCTGTGATGACCTCTTGTCTGACCGGGCGGTTATTCTTTTCTTTAAACACGTAATTCAGGGTGTCCAACGTATGGATGCCTTCAATGGGAATGTACAGCACATCATTCTCCACGTGGGTGATGATGGTGTTTTTGGTAGTCATGGCCGGACGCATAATGGTATCGGACTCATTGATCTGTATCTCAACCTCAAACACCCGCGCATCCTGATTAGGGCGTTGCTCTCCGATGTTGGCCACGTTGGTAACAAAGCCGGTGTACTTCCTGTCAGGAAAAGCATCCACCACCACTTCCACAGGCTGGTTTTCCTGAACCTTGCTGATGTCTATCTCATTCACATAAGTGCGCGACAGCATCACGGAAAAGTCGGGTAACATGGCAACCGTGTTATTCCAGGAGCTGATCTGGGACCCGACCGTGATGCGGGTGCCATCCCAGTCGCGGCGATAGATGACCATGCCGTCTTTCGGAGCGTGGATCACAAACTCGTCAAGGACCTCCAGCATATTCTCGTAGCGGCGTTCAACCTGTGCCAGAGAAGCATTTACCTCCCGCATACGGGCCTCAGCCTGCTGCTTACGCAGCTCATAGTTGTCTTTGGCCTGTTCATACGCCCTTTTCGCTTTATCCATGTTAATTTCCGCCTGCCTGATGGTCGCCTGTGGCTCAAACTGGGACAATTCCAGATTTATCCTGGCCTCTTCATAATTAAACTCGAGGTTTTTAAGTTCATCCCTGGCATTGCGCATGTCCATGGTGGTATCCAGCCTTACCTGGGTTTGGGAATTCTCCAGTTTTTCAAGTTCTGTTTCCAGATCCTGAATGCGGTTACTGATGTCAGCCCGATCGAGTGTGGCTACCCAGTCCCCTTCCTCGACCACCGTGCCTTCAGGTACCATCTCGGCTATCTGGGCGTTCCATACCCCAACCCGACGCAGACCGGTAGGTCCTTTGATGTCTTCAGAATTTTTGGCTTCCAGCTCACCACTGGTAAATACCGCAACCCGAAAATCACCACGTACCACGGGCACACGGATCATGTTTGACTCCACCGACTGGTCACGCAAAAAATACCAGAGGCCGGCAACCAACAGGATACCTGCCAAAAGGGCTATATATTTCTTTTTTTTCATACAAACAACGCTTAGAAAGACGAATGTTAAGTTACAGATTTATGAATCAAACTCAGCTCAATTAACACATACGGCCGTTTATCGGTCAACATTTACCGCCCTTCACCACCGCAGCACGAATACCATTGACGTTATAGGTCAGAATATACATGACTGTTTTTTTATAGATTTGCAAGTACACAAAAGTAAAGATTTTCGGTAATAAACGTACAAAGCATATGGATATCCCAGCAGGTCTTAAGGGCCGGAAAGAGGTGATGGTCATGAAAGAGAATACCGCACTGGCGCACGGGTCAGGCACCCTTGAGGTGTATGCCACACCGGCCATGGTGGCCTTAATGGAGCAGGCGGCGCAAAGCAGTGTTCAGGCGTATTTATCAGAAGACTATACCACCGTAGGGGGCCATCTTGATATAAAACATGTCAAACCCACCCCGGTTGGCCAGAAGGTTTATGCAACAACTACGCTTGCTTCCGCAGAAGGCAAAAAGCTTGTTTTCAACGTTGAGGCGTTTGACGGGGAGGGAAAGATCGGTTTTGGTGTGCATACCCGCTACATCGTTGATGCGTCGACATTTGGAGGCGGGAAAGGCTGATCTATTCTTCCCCGCGCCTGATGCGGTCGGCCTGGCGGTGTGCTTCATCCAGCAGGTTCTGTGCCCTGGTATCGGCCTCTTCCTCTATCTGATTTGCCCGGCGATCAGCCTCTTCGATAAGGGTATCGCCTGCAACGCGTGCAGCAGCTTTGCCTATTGGCCCGCTGGCTCCATCAATCATATTTTGGGCTTGTTTCCTGGCTTCCTCCCTGACTTTATCGGCGGCATTTTTGGCTTCACGCCTTAACTGTTCCGCCCGTTGCTCCGCTTCATCGATAACCTGTTGCGCGCGGGCCTCCAGCTCTTCACTCACATCCTCCTGCACATCTTCGATCACCTCCCGGGCTTCTTCCTCCGCCTGGTCACGTAAACGATCAACTTCATCACGAATCTGCTCTTCTGCCTCCTGCAGCAGGCGGCCGGCTGCATCACGCAATCCATCTTTGAGATCATCGACGGTGCCGGCCATCCCTACAGAAAGCTCAGGGTCGGTCACCGTACCACCGGCATGCACATCAAGCGTAACATAGGTTCCCGGGTCAACATCAACACCCATGCCGGCAGCCCTGGCAACAAGGTCATCCAGCACCTCATTGGCATCTGACCCAAACTGCTCACGGGGGATGTTAACACGCATCGAATAGTCGATGCGCCGGTCAAACCAGGTCGTACCGCTAATCATAGCCTCCGACTGACCAAAATCAACGTCGAACGGCCGTGTATCAACCCTTCCGTCGGCAAAGGAGAAAGACAGCGACATATGGTCCAGCGTCCACTCGCGGAACATATCGAGTTTGACACGTTCAGCCAGGCTCACCAGGGCGGGATTATTCTTTACCGTGATACCGGTTGAACGCAAGCTGCCACTGCCCGACAGGGTTTCCAGGACAGGCTCCAGGGTGTCATCAAACAGGGACTGCAGGGTCAGGTTGCCGGAGACGTCTCCCATGGCATACTCACCCAGGGGTGCCAGCAGCTGAACGGTATTAAAGGTGTTGAAGGCTTCCTGAATATCGATGGAAGAGAAGTCCAGACTGAGCGACACGTCGGGCTGTTCCCGTCGGGTATCATACAACCCCTGTAAGGTTACACGTCCTTTCAGGATATCCACAGCCAGAGGGTCCAGGAATGCTTGCTGATCGGCAATGTGCAATCCTCCAACAATATTCCGCAAATCCAGGTCGCCATAAGTCAGTCGCCCGACTTCTGCCTGCAGACCAACGTCAAGATTTGCAGGTACGGGTATGGCCGTTAGTTTAACCGGTTCGCCTTCTTCTTCACTTTCATCAAGTTCAGCTTCCCTGTTTGGACTATCGGGCATCAACTGATTTACATTCAGATAGTCGGAGCGGATATCAAACTGGCCACTTAGCATCTCATCTTCAAACAGATAATTTAACAGGTTGTCAATCTGGCCGGTTGCTTCAAGATCACTATCACCAAACCGGCCACGGAAATCGGTTATGGCAAGCTGTTGCGGGCTGAGTAAAGCTTCTGCCCGGCTCAGGGTCAAGCGCTCTTCGAGGTCATCAGACTCCACGATGATCCCGGATGCCTCCACGCGCCCCGATGCATGAAAACGATCGAAAGCCTGGCTTTCAAGATCTGACAAAAACCCACGGGCCTCCACATTGCTTTCAATGATGCCTTCAAGCACCATGTTTTCTTCCAGCGGAAAGAAGTCACCCACATCCGCCAGGTTTAAACGGCCATCAAGGAACATATCCACCCAGGGGTCGCTAATGGGCGTACGGATGTTAAACCCGGCGTGGACGGGATTGTCGGCCAGCATCATCCGCAACTCCGGAACGGACACCTCCACATCATCCATGCCGTCACCTGCATTGGCAATCAAGGCATCCACCTGCACCCCGCTCACGGCAGCAGGCAGGTCGGGGTAACGGAACATGCCATCCTCTGCCAACAGGGCTATTTCAAAGCCCGGAATCTGCTCACCTTTCAGCAAACCGTTTACATAACCACCAAGTTCGAGAGAGCCGGAGGTTTGCAGCGCTTCAAAATCTTTGGCATACACCAGGGGAACCAACGAAAGAAATGCAGAAAAATCAGACCGGGTGGCGGCAAAAGAAAAGTCCATCAGGGTACCACCCCCCTCGGGGAGCCCAACCATACCATCAAACGAAACCGGCAGCTCATTAATGGCCAGCTCATTTTCCCGGAAGCGGAACACCCAGTCCTTCAGATTCATCTCCACTTCAGCCATCACATCGAGTCTGACATTGCTCAAAATGGGTATACGGTCATAACGAAGGCTGAAAGATTCCACCCGTGCATTTCTGGTGTCAAGGATGGTAATATCCTGTGTAAGATCTCCGGTAAAACGACCGTTAAGCCCTTCCAGGTCAATATAGGTTAAGAATACATCATCGTGATAGGAAAGGCTTGCATCTTCTATATCAATGCGTTGTAATGCCAGGTTAAAGTTTGACGGTTCTGCGGAAGCAATTTCATCATCAACTTCATCCACAGCAGGGAAGATATTCCAGTTGGCGCTTCTGTCTTCAAGGTATTGCAAATACAGATGGGGCGAATCGAACCTTATCCGTTTTATCTCATAGCCACCATCACCAAAGAGGCTTCGCAGATCGATGGTAACCATAACCCGGCCGATATCGGCCAGTGTATCCCCTTCAAACGGGGCTTCATTAACAACCAGGATGTCATTGATGCTAAGAGAGACATCGGGAAAGTCCCGGAGAACGGAAAGCCGGAAACGTCCGAAATCAACCTCCGCATCAACCTGTTCATTTACTTCCTGCTTAACCCGTTTTACAATGGCCCCCTGAAATGCGAACGGAAGCACAATCAACAACACCAGCACAAGAGCCAGTATAATGACAATAACCTTAAAAGCCTTCTTTATCATGATAAATCGATTTTAAAAACACACTTTCCAGCAGCACCAACTAATGTGCCGCTGTTTTTTTATAAAGTTAATAATAATGAGTCACACAACAACATACCAGCATCTGGCATGATAAATATTTTCGTACTTTTGTACGTTATAATCCTGCGTATCCAGTTAAAAAAAATCATCTGCGGACCTCAGCGAAAACATGTGCGGACTTTGTTAGAAAAACAACCACTGAAGTCCAGGTTTCAACAAAATTATAAACACATAAAACGACACGCTATATATGAAACGCATAACATATATCCTTTTGGCGGCGCTTATTGTCCTGCCCGCAACACTGGCAGCACAAATCACCACCGACCCACCACAACCGACAGCTGAAGAACCTGTCACCATCACATTTGATGCCACAGAAGGTTCCGGAGACATGGAAGGCTATACCGGTGATGTTTATACCCATACAGGCATAGATATTCTCGACGGCGACGAGTGGCAATACGTAATTGGTGAATGGGGTGATAATGAGGAACAGCCACAGCTTACCAGGATCGGAACGGATCTGTATGAACTGGAGATCACCCCGACCATCCGGGATTTTTACGATGTTCCGGGGCATGTTGGTATCACCGGTCTGCACTTTGTATTCAGGGCGGCCGAAGAGTCTCCGCAAACGGACGACCTTTATGTACCCGTTGCCCAGGAGGGACTTTTTATATCGCTTACCTCCCCCACCGGCATGCAGCCGGTTTATGCCCTGCATGAAGAGGTGCCGATTGAAGCCGTGGCCAATGAAGCAGATTCCATCAGCCTGTATATCAACGACCAATACATTACCGGGACAACTGATGAGGTGTTAGCTTATGACTGGGAAGCCGGCGATTACGGTCATCAGCATATTGAAGCCATTGCCTGGGGCGAGGATGAGGAGACGGCGGAAGCAGAAACAACGGTCTTCGTCCGCCAGGATGTTACCGAAGCAGCGCTGCCTGATGATGTCGAAAACGGTATCAACTATATCGACGACAACACGGTAACCCTGGTTTTGCATGACCCGCCTGCCCTGAAAGATTTCGTGTTCGTACTCGGCGACATGAATGACTGGTCGCTGGCAGAAGCATACCAGATGCACCGCACGCCTGATGGCACGCGCTATTGGCTTACCATTGAGAACCTGGACGAAGATACAGAATATGGCTTCCAGTATTATATCGATGGGGAGCTTCGTCTGGCCGACCCTTATACGCATAAGGTGCTGGACCCCTGGAACGATCATTATATTGACGACTTCAACTACCCTGACCTGAAACCTTATCCCCATGACCATACATATGGCCTTGTCAGCATCATGCACCCCGGGAGGACACCCTACGAGTGGACGGTGACCGACTTTGACCCGCCGGCGATTGAAGATATGGTCATTTACGAGTTACTGATCCGCGACTTCGTGGAAACGAGTGCCATCAAAACCGTTCAGGACTCCCTGGATTATCTGCAGGACCTTGGCGTAAATGTGATCGAGCTTATGCCGGTCAACCAGTTTGAAGGCAATATCTCCTGGGGCTATAACCCTGCCCTCTATTTTGCCACCGACAAGGCATACGGCACGCGTCAGGACTATAAAGAGTTCATTGACGCAGCCCACGAGCGGGGCATGGCTGTTGTGCTGGACATCGTGCTTAATCACAGCTTCAACCTGTCGCCACTGGTACGGATGTATTTCGACGAGGACGCCGGCGACTGGGGTCAACCCATGCCCGAGAACCCCTGGTACCTGGAAGATTGCCCGCATCCGCCCTGGTGCTGGGGCCAGACATTCGACCAGGATAGTGAACATACCCAAACACTGTTTAAACGCATCACTCAATACTGGCTGAATGAATTTAATGTGGATGGATTCCGGTTCGACTTCACGAAAGGGTTTACCAATGAACAGTCAGGTGGCCAGGGCTGGGATTATGATGCCGACAGGATTGCCAACCTGAAGCGCATTGCCGACGACGTTTGGGAGGCCAACCCCGATGCGTATGTCATTCTGGAACACTTTACCGAAAACCAGGAAGAAGAGGAATTGTCTGACTATGGCATGCAGCTTTGGGGCAATATTACGCACCAATATCAGGAAGCCGCCATGGGGTGGCTTGACGAAAGCAACTTTGAATGGATCTCTTACCAGGAGCGCGGCTGGGACGATCCGCATCTTGTCGGCTACATGGAAAGCCATGACGAAGAACGCATCATGTACAAAAACCTCACCTATGGCAAAGATCACAACCCTGACCATGACGTTACATCACTAACCGTGGCGCTGCAACGGGCTGAGCTGGCCACCGCTTTCTATATCCCCATACCGGGGCCAAAAATGATCTGGCAGTTTGGTGAGCTGGGGTATGATTACTCCATCAACCATTGCGAGGATGGCACCATTGACGATGGCTGCCGTACCGACCCAAAACCGGTTCGCTGGGATTATTATGACGACTGGCGCCGGAAACGGTTATACGACATTTATGCAGCTCTGACCGAACTAAAAACAGAACATGACGTGTTCCGCACCGAAGACTATACACTCAGCCTCGATGGCGCCATGAAGCAGATCCATCTCAATCACAATGATAACCCGGTAACCATTCTGGGTAACTTCGATGTGGAAGCGGGTGAGATCACGCCCAACTTTCAGCATACCGGTACATGGCATGAATTCTTTACCCGTGACGAGCTGGAAGTGGATGACATCCATGCACCGATCACACTTGAACCGGGCGAGTACCGGATGTACTCCGCTAACCCTTTCCCGGATCACGGCCTTGCATTAAGCAGTGACACACCGGATGATTCAGGCCGGGAGACATTGTCAGTCTATCCTAACCCGGCCAGGACAAATCTCCATATTGAATCGGCACACAACATGCAGGCTGTGGAGATTATTGACCTGCTTGGGCGAACAGTCATTCAGGAAGAAACAGACGCACAAACCATCAGCCTTTCTGTAGAAAACCTCCATCCGGGTATGTATTTCGTGAGGATACATACAGACGGCCACGTGCGGACGGAACGAATACAGGTGGTACGCTGACGATAAGTTTCATATGTATAAACCTTTTCTCAAACCAACATTTTCATGAAGCGGATAGTAGTCATTACGGTATTTGCCGCCATGCTGGCTGTGGCATTTTTTTCCTGTGTCCCGGCCAGTCATTTTGAAGACCTGGAAGCACGTTATAACCAAACGGTTTCCGAAAACGAAGAGCTAACAGAGCGGCTCGAAGCCTGTGAGGAAGAGAATGCCAGGATGAAGGAGGAGCTCACCGCCCTTTCACAACGTATCGACAGGCTTCAGGAGGACACCATGCAGCTTCGTAATGAACTGCAGAACCTTGAGGAAGCTTACGACCAGTATAAGACACAAGCGGAAACCCTGATGGAAGGGAAAACGGAAGAAACCCGTCAGATACTGGAACGTCTTCAGGAAACACAGGAAGACCTGCAGCGCAGGGAGGATGAGCTTCAGGAGGCCCGGCGTGAGATGGAGGAAAAGGAGCAACACCTCAACACATTGATGGCAGACATCAGGGAAAAAGAGGTACGGGTGAACGAGCTGGAGGAAATACTGGATCGTCAGGACTCCATTGTGAATGCACTTCAGCAGACTGTTTCCAACGCACTGCTTGGTTTCCGGGATAAAGGACTTTCAGTTGAAGTTCGCAATGGCAAGGTATATGTCTCCCTGGAGGAACGATTGCTCTTCGACACCGGAAGTACAGAGGTGGATGCTGATGGCGAACGGGCCCTCAGTGAACTTGCAGGTGTATTGGCTGAGAACCCTGACATCAATATCATGATAGAAGGTCACACCGACGATGTCCCATTCATGCCGGGTGCACGCATTAAAGATAACTGGGAGTTAAGCGTATTACGTGCCACCGCCATTGTGAGGATTTTGTTAAAACATGGCGACATTGACCCGCAGCGACTGATAGCAGCCGGACGTGGAGAACACCACCCGGTAGATCCGGCCGACACCCCTGAGGCCAGGCAGAAAAACAGGCGTACAGAAATTATCCTGACCCCGGAACTGGACGAACTGTTTGAAATCATTGAACAGCATTGATTACGCAATTTTGCCTCTGAGAAAGAGATGAACGTGTGCACTTAGATTCATGTATGCACATTGCGAAAAATTGATATCTTTACCCTGAACCAAAATAAAATCTCCATGAAACAACTCAACCTCACCCTCGACAACCTGGAAGAGCTTATTCCCGACGACTTTAGCCAGGCAGAAAAAGCAAAAGTCAAAACCCTGTTTTACAAGGAGTTGGCGTTACGTGCGCACCGTATGTATAACGGGAAGATGCAAACCCTTCCCAAAGCACCTGTGATGGGTTTTAACTGGTTTAACACGTGGTATACGCCCGGTGTGTCCAAGATCTCCACAACCATCCGCGAAGACAATGACACCTCCTACGAGTTGAGCAACCGCGGAAACCTGGTAGCTGTCGTCAGCGACTCTACACGTGTTTTGGGCGATGGTGACTGCACCCCGCCTGGTGGGATGGGCGTTATGGAAGGCAAGGCCTTTCTGATGAAATACCTTGGGGGCGTGGATGGCATTGCGATATGTGTAGACAGCAAAGGGCCAGACGGCAAAAATGATCCCGACAAGATCATTGACTTTGTAAAGATGGCACAACACAGCTTTGGTGCCATAAACCTGGAGGACATATCGCAACCCAACTGTTACAAGGTGTTGGATGTACTCAGGGAAGAGTGTGACATCCCGGTATGGCATGATGATGCCCAGGGCACCGCCTGTGTGACCCTGGCCGGACTGTTCAATGCCCTCAAGCTGGTTGACAAAAAGCTGGAAGACGTGAAGATCGTCTATTTTGGTGCCGGCGCTTCCAATGCTACTATCGCGCGGATCGTGAACAATGCCGGGGCAACGCCTGCCAGGTCCATCATGTTTGACTCCAAAGGAGCCTTGCACACAGGCCGGAAAGATATTGAGGACGATAAGCGCTTCTATCGCAAGTGGGAGCTCTGCCAGGTCACCAACCCCGACAAGGTGGAAACCATGGAAGAAGCTATGAAAGATGCAGACGTGCTCATCTCTTTGTCGAAGCCGGGACCCGATCTGATCAAAAAGGAGTGGATACAATCCATGGCCGACAAACCCATCGTATTTGTTTGTGCCAACCCCGTTCCTGAAATCTATCCCTATGCAGCCAAAGAGGCTGGCGCCTATATCGTGGCAACCGGCAGAGGAGATTTCCCGAATCAGGTAAACAACTCCATCGGTTTCCCCGGAATCCTGAAAGGAGCTTTGATGGTAAGGGCTTCGGGTATAACGGATAATATGGCTATTGCTGCAGCAGAAGCCATTGCCCGCTTTTCTGAAAAGAGGGGTATCAACACAGAAGACATTATCGCCAAGATGAGCGAATCGGAAGTGTTCCCTTTTGAAGCAGCCGATGTTGCCATGCAGGCCATTAAAGATGGTGTGGCGAGGAAACAGATGAGCTGGCAGGAAGCATACGACAAAGCCAAAGCCGACATTGAGCTGGCCAGGAATACAACACAGGGGCTCATTGACAATGGCTTTATCGAAACGCCGCCACAGGAAATGCTGAATGAAGCCATGGATGCCGCCATAGAAACAGTAAAAAAAGGGTAAATAAGAATGATCGCATTTGTTGAAGGTGCTATTGCCGAAAAAAACCCGGCCTACCTGGTAATAAACTGCCAGGGGGTCGGGTATTTGCTTCATATCAGCTTGCAAACATTCAATGCCGTCCCCGACAGTGGAACCGTAAAGCTTCATACCGTACAGGTAGTCCGTGAAGATGCCCATCTGCTTTACGGCTTCGCCGGAAAAGAAGAGCTTGAGCTTTTCAAACTACTTATTGCTGTCAACGGTATTGGTCCTAACACGGCAAGAATGATCCTTTCGTCGATGACACCGGCAGATATCAAATCGGCGATTGTCAACAAAAATATCGGCGTTTTACAGTCTATTAAAGGCATCGGCGCCAAGTCTGCCGAACGTATCATTGTCGACCTGAAAGACCGCCTCGAGAAAGAAGGTGTTTTACAGTCAGAAAATTTAGAAAGCACAAACAATACTATACAACAAGAAGCGTTATCTGCATTAGTAATGCTGGGATTTACAAAACAAGCTGCCCAACAAGCCATTTCTTCCTTAATGAAAAAAAATCAGGGTGCCGTTCTCACGGCAGAACAGCTTGTGAAGGAGGCATTGAAAAGTTTCTGAATACGTTAGATAAATATTTGTTTTGGTGGTATCAGGGCGATTTTTGACATTTTTATCGGTAGTTGGGATTACTTTCCTTTTATTTCCCGGTATAGTTACTGGCCAGTCAGACAATGATGCTGACGATACGTCATTAACAGATACGATTCCCGGACTGGATATACCCCTTGAAAGCGTGGTCATATATGACTTTGACAGGTTTCCTGTTACCGGACTGTCAATGACCAATCCCCAAACCATTACGACGCATTACGAATATGACCCTGAATCAGGTAGTTACATTCGTACGAGGCGGGTTGGCGATATGATTATCGGCAGGCCGGTTTATATCCCTTTTGAAGACTACATTGAGTATGACATGGACAAGCGACTGCAGGAGTATTGGCACGAAAAAGCCTCTCCACAGGAGTTTGAGCGGCGCGATGGTCTGATACCGGAAATACATGTAGGAAGTGAGTACTTTGACCGCATTTTTGGCGGCAGCTCTATCGATATCCGTCCCAGCGGATCAGCGGAGCTAACCTTTGGTGTGATGTCGAATTACCGGGAGGACCCAAACCTGGACGAACAACGGCGACGCACCACCAATTTTGACTTTCAACAAAGCATACAGCTTGCGGTGGAGGCCGACATTGGCACCAAAGTTAACTTAGGGGCAAACTATAATACCGAATCTGCTTTCGATTTCGAAAACAGAATGAAGCTGGAATACCGGGGGACAGAAGATGAAATTGTCCAGCTCGTAGAAGCCGGCGATGTATCCCTTCCGCTGGCAAGCAACCTTATTCGCGGCACCCAGGGGCTGTTTGGCTTTAAAACGCAGTTGCGTTTTGGGAACACCTTGGTCACCAGTATTTTTTCCCAGCAGCAAACAGAATCTTCTACCATAGAGGTGGCCGGTGGTGCACAGACCATGCAATTTGAGATCCATGCCGATGAGTACGAGGAGAACCGCCACTTCTTTCTGGCGCAATATTTTCGCGACAATTATGGTGATGCCCTGGAGAACTTGCCCACCATTAGCTCCAATATCGACATAACCCGGATGGAGGTGTGGGTAACCAATGTGGGTGCGGCCACCGAGGACAACCGGAATATCATAGCCTTTTCCGACCTGGGAGAACATGATCCTTATCATGAGAATATCACGGGAAGTGCAGATCCTAAACCGCGCAATGATGCCAACAACCTGTTGGATAATCAGCAAATGGTGAACGCCATCCGCAATATCAGCCAGGTGAACAGCACACTTTCTGCAGAAGGATACAGCTCGGGCACCGATTATGAAAATGTAGAAAACGCCCGCCGGCTTGAAAGCAATGAATACACATACAATCCCAAGCTGGGGTTTATTACCCTCAACCGGAGCATCAACCCGGATCAGGTGTTGGCTGTCGCTTTTGAATACACCATCATTGGTGACGATACCAACTACCAGGTCGGAGAATTTTCCAACCAGGTAAGCGCCCCGGATGGTCTTATCGTTAAGATGCTGAAAAGTACTGCCGTCAACACCGACCGGCCGTTGTGGGATCTGATGATGAAGAATGTGTATAACCTGGAGTCCTATCAGATCAGCCGGGATCAGTTCAGGCTTAACGTGCTTTATGACAGTGAAGAATATGGTGTCCCGGTAGGCTTCCTGGAAGAAGGTCCGGAAAACCAGGATGATCCAAAGGATGATGTGAAGGGGGTTCCTTTGATACGTGTAATGGGCCTTGACAGACTAAACACCCAGCTTGACCCTCATCCGGATGGTGTTTTTGACTTTATTGACAATGCAGCGACCCAGGGTGGTACCATAGAGTCTGACAATGGCCGCATCTATTTCCCGGTCGTAGAACCATTTGGTTCCCACCTTCGCGAAAAGCTACAGGACGAAGACCTGGGAGACAAATATGCTTTCGACGAACTGTATAACCAGACAAAGCATGAAGCACAACAGTTTCCCGAGAGCAACCGCTGGCTACTGGAAGGCAGCTTTCAATCGGAGGCTGGTTCTGAGATACCGTTGAATGCCATGAATATACCACAGGGGTCTGTCGTGGTTTCCGCAGGCGGAACAACACTCACTGAAGGTGTTGACTACTCGGTAGACTATACGCTGGGGCGTGTGACCATACTCAATGAAGGCATCCTGAATTCGGGCACACCCATTCGCATCTCACTGGAGAGTGCTGATATGTTTAGCCTCCAGACAAAAACCCTTTTGGGGACACATGTTGACCACCGTATTAGCGATAATTTTAATGTAGGAGGTACGATCTTGCGTCTGTCAGAACGTCCCATGACCCAAAAGACAAACTTTGGCAATGAACCTATTGCCAATACCTTATGGGGTCTGAACTCCACCTACAGCATGGAGACAATGTATATCACACGTCTGCTTGACAAATTGCCTTTTTATGAAACATCCACGCCTTCACGGATAACAATGGAGGGGGAGTTTGCCCATTTGATACCCGGGCACTCGCGGCATATTGGTGATGCGGGCACATCCTACATTGATGACTTTGAAGGCAGCAAGTCGGCCATTGATCTGAAGAACGTGCAACGTTGGCATATTGCCAGCACCCCCCAACATCAAACAAGTCAGGGGATGTTTCCCGAGGCTGCCCCTGGCATCGCTGACACCCTGGCTTTTCGATACAATGTGGCGAACCTGGCCTGGTATGTGATAGACCCCCTCTTCACACGAAACAGTAGTCTGACCCCTTCACACATAAGAAACGACGAGGAACAACGGTCAAACCACTTTGTCAGGGAAGTGCTGGAAAATGAAATATGGCCCAACAAGGAGAGCCCAACGGGGCTCCCCTCCCCCATACCGGTACTCAACATGGCCTTTTACCCCAACGAAAGAGGGCCTTATAATTATGACACCGAACAAACCGGCTATAGTAGTGGCATAGCGCAAGACGGCACGTTGAACGATCCGCATACACGCTGGGGCGGCGTTATGCGCGGGCTTCCCATGACAGATTTTGAGAATGCCAATATTGAATATATTGAGTTCTGGATGATGGATCCTTTCGTGTATGAAGAAAATCATGAAGGTGGTGATCTGTATATCAACCTGGGGGAGGTGTCGGAAGATATTTTGCGGGATGGACGAAAAAGCTTTGAAAACGGGTTGCCTATCGGACCGATAGACGAGGTAGACGATGCCAACGTCGATACCACAGCGTGGGGACGTGTGCCCACGGTGCCGGCCCAGACGAACGCGTTCGACAATGACCCTGGCTCCCGGGAGTTTCAGGATGTAGGGCTTGAAGGTCTTCGAACCGAGGAAGAGCAAGACTTCTTTAATGAAAACTTCCTGCAGGTGCTGGCCGACATGTATGGAACCAATTCGGAGGCTTATCAACAGGCCTGGGATGACCCCTCGGCCGACAACTTCCAGTACTACAGAGGCACAGAACTGGATGCCAACGAGGTGAGTATCCTTGAACGGTATAAACGGTACAACGGCCTGGAGGCAAACAGCCCCACTTCCGATCAATCTGAAGAAACCTATCCCACAGCGGCAACCAACATTCCTAATTCCGAAGATATTAATGAAGATGGCACCCTCAACGAAGCAGAACGGTACCATCAGTACCGGGTCAGCCTGCGGCCGGAAGATATGGAGGTTGGACAGAATTATATTACCGATGAAATGGAAGCCACGGTCAGGCTGGCCAATAATGAGGTTGAAAATATAACCTGGTATCAGTTCAAGATACCGCTGCGTGACCCCAACCGGCAGGTTATTGGTGACATCCAGGATTTTAAGTCTATCCGCTTCATGCGAATGTTTTTCAAAAATTTTGAAAGCCGCATCATTTGCCGTTTTGCAGCATTAGAGCTTATCCGTGGTGACTGGCGAACCTTTGACAGGGAGCTCACTGTCCCCGGTGAATATATCCCGGGCGACAATGCCGAAACTACCTTTGAAACCTTTGCAGTCAACATAGAAGAAAACGGGCAGCGGCAACCTGTCCCCTATGTGCTGCCACCGGGCATCGAACGTGAACAGGACCTGGGTACGACAACCATGCATCAGCGTAATGAACAATCGCTGGCGCTCCGGGTAAATGAGCTGCAGGATGGCGATGCCAGGGCGGTATATAAAACGGCCAACCTGGATGTCAGGCAGTATCATCACCTGAAGATGTTTGCCCATGCCGAAGCGGTTAGTCAGGAGGATGTATTGAACGATGGCGACCTGTCCGTCTTTATTCGTCTGGGATCGGACTTTACCAATAATTATTACGAATATGAGGTGCCGATGACCGTAACCCCCTGGCTTCCCAGGACATTCAACCCTGATGTTATCTGGCCGGCAGAAAACAACTTCGATATTGCTTTTGAGTTGCTGCAGGACCTTAAGCTGGAACGAAATAACCTGGCGCGGGAAGGTGAAACGGGGGTGGCTATTACAAAACCTTTCAGCAGGCAGGATGGGGAAAACAAGTTGACCATCATTGGGAATCCCACCCTGAGCAACATCCAGGTGATCATGATCGGAATCAGAAACCCCAAAAACAACCACCAGACACCGGAGGATGATGGCTTACCAAAATCTGCAGAAGTATGGGTGAATGAATTACGATTGTATGATTTCAATGATGAAAGCGGTTGGGCAGCCAATGCCAGGATCAACGCAAACCTGGCAGACCTGGGAAGTATCACCCTGGCCGGATTCATGAGCACACCCGGATTTGGCAGTATCGAACAGAGTGTGAGTGAACGTCAACAGGAAGAAGTAATCAATTATGATATGTCGACCAGCATGGAGCTGGGACGACTATTCCCTGAGCAGGTAGGACTACGCTTACCTTTGCATTTCAGCTACTCCGAATCAATCACCAATCCGCAGTATAGCCCCTTAAATCCCGACCTGCTGTTCGAAGATGACCTGAATTCTTACGAGACTGAGGCTGAAAGGGACTCTATCAGGAGACTGGCACAGGACGTTGTAAGACGAAAAAGTATCAACTTTACCAATGTGTCATTGGCTGGTCCCGGAAATCAAAACCGGTTTTACAGCCCGGGCAACTTCGATTTTACCTATGCTTACCAGGAGATCTATGCACGCAATGTAGACATTGAATATGACCGGCAAACCCACTGGCAGGCCGGCATGAACTACAACTATAATTCTGACCCGAACAATGTCTCGCCCTTCTCTGGCGTGTCCATTTTTCAGAATGACATCTTACGGCTTTTCAGGGATTTCAACTTTTACTATATGCCGCGGTCATTGTCATTTCAGTCAAACATGAACCGTGGCTATGCCGAGTCACTCATGCGTGGGAAAAGCGAGGGATTGGTCCTCCTGGAACCGAACTATGTAAAGTCTTTCGACTGGGACCGTATCTACAATATGCGTTTTGACCTGACCCGCTCTTTGCGCCTGGAATTTAATGCCACCATGCAAACACGGGTGGACGAGCCACCGGGAAGTATGAATCCCGATGATGATGACTATGAGCAAAAGCGGGAAGAGATTTGGAATAACATCACGAACCTGGGTCGTCCGACTTTTTATTCGCACCAGGCAAATCTCAATTATAATATTCCCCTAAACAAGCTGCCTCTGCTGGACTGGGTTAATGCCAACGCCAGGTATACAGCAAACTTTGACTGGATTGCCGCCCCGCTGTCAGCCCAGGAGCTCGGAAATACCATCGAAAACAGCCAGAGCATGCGTCTAAACCTCAATGCCAACCTGGTCAACCTGTACAATAAGATTGGGTTTTTGCAGCGTATCAATCAGCAAGGTGTACTTCGTGGTGTTCAGCAGGATTCAAACCGTGACAGGGGACCACAACCGCCCGGGGGAAGGGAAGAAGAAGAAGAAGAAGAAGAAGTTTCCGAAAGACCAAACTATGCCAGGATAGCGATTGAATCGGTCTTCAGGATGCTGATGAGCGTCCGGAACGTCTCCATTAACTATACTGAGACAAGCGGTATCCACATGCCGGGTTTTAACCCCGAACCTTCTATACTTGGCCAGAACTGGGACCTGATGGCTCCTGGTACCGGCTTTGTATTTGGCAGTCAGCGCGATATACGTGAAGAAGCAGCACGGGAGGGATGGATCACCCAGGACCCGAATCTAAATACTCCTTATTCAGAAAACATTAACAAAAACCTGCAGGTCCGTTCACAGGTAGAACCAGTGCGCGACCTCCGCATCGAAGTAACCGCACAACGGAATAAATCCAGCTCCCATACCGAATATTTTAAGTATGATGTCGACACGGAACAATTTGGATCATTTAACCCCATGGAACAGGGCAGCTTCAGCATATCCTTTTTCGCACTGATGACCACATTTGAATCGGTGGACGACCGTACATACCTGTCAGAAAACTTTGAAAACTTCAAAGACCACCGGCTGGATATAGCAATGCGCCTTGCCATGGAAAACCCAAACTGGGACGGAGAGGTGAATGACACCACCGGCTTCCCGGTAGGCTACGGCGGCATATCACAGGATGTGCTCATCCCTGCCTTTTTGTCTGCCTATAGCGGCAGAGAACCGACAGACATGTCGCTGAATCCGTTTCTGAAGTTGCCAATGCCCAACTGGCGCCTGACCTACGACGGTTTGTCGCGCCTGCCGCTATTTCAACGTTTATTCCAGTCATTCACGATCGGACACGGGTACCGTAGCACATACACCATCGGGAACTTCCAGTCTGATCAGCGTTACAGCGAAGACCAGGACGGATTCCAAAACGCGCAGGAAGAAAACACCAAAAACTTTATTCCGGAATTTGAAATCGGCCAGGTGTCAATCACCGAACAGTTCAATCCATTGATCAACATCGACATTACCTGGCGAAACAACCTGATGACCCGTATTGAATACCGCCGATCGCGGAATATCTCACTTAGTTTCGCCAACAATCAGGTTACCGATAATTATAGCCATGAGATTATTATCGGGTCAGGCTACAGATTTGAAAACCTGTCCTTTAATATCACACAGGGTGGCAGTACGCAGCGCATCGAAAGCGACCTGATCCTTCGTTTTGACCTGTCGATAAGTGAAAACAGGACCGTGCTGCGGAAGCTTATGGAAGAAACCGATGTCATCTCCTCCGGCCAACAGAATTTTGCACTGAACACATCTGCTGAATATCAGCTAAGCCCGCGGTTAAACTTCCGGTTTTTCTTTGACCACACCATCAATACGCCCTACGTATCCAACCAATACCCCAATACAAACACCCACGGAGGCTTTAGCCTTCGCTTTACGCTGATGTAAAAAACGGGCATTGATCTTCTTTGGCTTTTGTGCCTCCCGGTACAGGTATTACCCTGTTAATCTTCGCTTTTTATGATGGATAAACTGCAGGCTCACGAAGAGGAAAAGGAAAACTGTTCCCTGAAATTTTCAAGCTCTTCTTTAAAACTGATTTCGGGCAGATTTAACAGGGAGGTAAGTCTTTCATCCGGCATCACCTTCAACTCGCGCATAACCAGGTGCTGATTCACAAAAATTATATCCAGGGAGGGATAGATCTGCTGGATGATGTTGGCTATATATTCAATAGATAAATTATGTTCACTGAAGTTATAAATGCCTGATGCAGGTTCAGTATGTAAGATGCCGGCCAAAAGGTGAGCCAGTTTATCCACATGAACAAAGGCCCTTTTTTGTTTTCCGTTGCCGGTGATCTGAATCTGCCCCCGGAAATTAGCGTCAAACATAAAGCGATTTATGACCGCATCAAAGCGTACGCTGGGACTGTATCCATATACGTTTCCCGACCGTATGATCCATGCCTGCATCTTATCGAACAGACGCTCCACATGGCCCTCCCCGCGTAATTTGCTGCTGCCATAGAAGGTTTTAGGATCAGGCGGTGTTTTGATGTCGATATGGTGTTCGGACGCGCCATATACTGAGGTAGTACTCAGATAAACAAACTTCTTGACAGAGGGGCTGTCCTCCACGGCATAAACAAGCTCTGCCGTTCCCCAGTGGTTGATCTGTTCGTATAAATGAGAGTTTTCGGTCGCCAGCGGAGTGGAAACCTTTGCTGCCAGGTGATATACTACATCAATGTTTTGCAGCACCTGACGCAGCTTGCGGGAGTCAAGCAACTCTCCATAAATAAAGCTAAGCTTTGTTTGCTTTGTCCGGGTATCCAGAAACAGATTATAATTCTGCCGACTCAGATTATCATACACGATAATCTCTTCCACAGAATCATTTTTTAAAAGCTCAAGCACAAGCTCATTGCCCACATATCCGGCTCCGCCTGTAATAAGTATCTTCATATCTTTTTGTATATGTGTTTTCTCATATTCTCATCAAACTAGTTTGTAAAACCCTGTCCTTTAAGCGCTTCTAACGTCATTCGATTGTCATTTACCGCTGCGCGCTGTCATTTAAGGCTTCGCACTGTCATTTAAGGCTTCGCACTGTCATTGCGCTGCGCACTGTCATTTAAGGCTTCGCACTGTCATTTGCTGCGCGTCATTCATAGTCATTTGGCTTCGCGCATCGTTGGTTTCGCATCCTCGTTTCTTCGCAACATTTCTTAAGTCACGCAGCCCAAGTTTCCAGCTTCATATCGCGGCACGCAGCCCAGGTGCAGGACAGCCCAGGTGCAGCACTGGTACGCAGCCCAAGTGCTGCGTCTACCAATGCTTTTTTTTTGTAAATGGTACGTCGGCCGAGGTCACGCAGCCCAAGTGCTGCGTCTACCAATGCTTTTTTTTTGTAAATGGTACGTCGGCCGAGGTCACGC